>NZ_AOMD01000015.1 GCF_000336915.1 Halococcus saccharolyticus DSM 5350
AGATGTGTATAAGAGACAGGCGTGAGCGCGGGCGCGTCGTTGATACCATCTCCAACCATCGCAACACGCTCGTTTTGCTCGTCCTGAAGTCGACGAATCTCTTCGCGCTTGTCATCCGGGAGTACCTCGGCCATCATGCGGTCAATACCCACCTCACCGGCGACGGTCTGGGCCGTCCGCTCGTTATCGCCCGTAATCATCACCGGATCGATTCCAGCGTCTTTGATCCGCTGAATGGTGGCAGTAGCGTCGTCTTTGATTTCGTCGCCGATCCCGACGACCCCAACCAGCTCACCATTAACGACGACGCCAATAGTGGTGAGACCGCGATCTTGGAGGTCTTCAACCACGTTCTCACCGTCGCTCAGATCCACGCCTTCGTCGGTGAGCCAACCGGGCTTACCGACGAGCACGTCGTCACCATCGACCGTAGCAGTAACGCCCTTGCCTGTCACCGAATCGAACTCGGCAGGATCGGAGAAGCCCAGATCCAGCTCATCGGCATGATCGAGGATTGCGTCGGCGAGCGGATGTTCCGAGAACGCCTCCGCGCTTGCCGCCGTTCGGCGGACATCGACCTCGGGGTGTTCACCGATCCCGACGACCGTATTGACGGCGGGTTCGCCCTGCGTGATCGTCCCCGTTTTGTCGAGCACGACCGTGTCGACATCGCGGTAGACTTGGAACGCATCACCGCTCCGCATCAGAATCCCGTTTCTGGCGGCTTCGCCACCACCACGAATCAGCGCGAGCGGCGTTGCCATCCCGAGGGCGCACGGATATCCAAGGACGAGTGCGGCGAGGGCTGCGTAGGCTGCGGTCTGGAGCTGTGGGCCGCTTCCAAGGATCGTGCCGGGGAAAGCCGCCGGGATGATCACCCAGAAGAGGAACGCGGCGGCTGCAATCGAGAGTACGCCCGGCACAAAGTATTTCAGGATTTTATCAGCGAGTTGGATGATACCCGGCTTCATCGCCCGTGCCTCCTCGATCTGCTGGGCAACTTGGTTGAGGAAAGCGTCCTCGCCGGTCGCAGTCACCTCGATCAGCAGCGTCCCCGTTTCGTTGACGCTGCCGCCGATCACTTCGTCGCCGGGTTGCTTGTCAACCGGAGCGGACTCGCCGGTCGCAACGCTTTCATCGACAGCACTCTCGCCATCGATGACCTCCCCATCGATGGGGATATTTTCGCCGGGCTTGACGCGCACGTTGTCACCGACATCGAGTTCATCGACTTCGACATCTTCGACCTCACCGTCCTCGGTGACGCGGCGTGCCGTATCGGGCTGAAGGTCCATCAAGTCCTGGACTGCGCGTGAAGCCCGTGTGCGGACGATGAGACTTGTATACTCCGAGAGAATGTGGTAGGTAGTGATGAACGTCGAGACGATGAAAAAGTGGACGACTGGGAACGACGGGAACACGAACCAGCCGAGGAACCCGCCGGTGAGACCAGCGAACGCACCGGCTTCGAGCAGGACGTGCTGGTTGAAGATGCCTCGCTTGAGGCTGTTGTACGCTTTCTTTTTGATATAGAGTCCCGGCCAGAACATCGTGCCCAGCGCGAGCGCGAGCGAGCCGTACCACATCCACTGCTGATCGGTCTCAGCGAAGATGTTCCAGCCGTTCCGAACGACCATCAGGCCCATCAACCCGAGGGCAAGGAGAGACGCAATCCCGCTGATAAGCAGTTGGCGCTTGCCCTGGTCGAGTTCTTCCTGCTGTTCTTCGAAACGTTTCTCCTTGTTCGGATCTCGGATCGTGTAGCCGAGATCGCGGAGCGTATCCTTGAGTTCGGCGTCTCCCAACTGGTCGTCGTCGTACTGGACAAGCACTTCCTCGTGAGCGAGACTGACGTCGACGTCCTCGACGCCGTCGGTCCGGTCATACGCCTTGGTGATGGTTTCGGCGCAGAATGAACAGCTCATCCCGCCGACGTTGTACTGTGCTTGCTGAGTCGTCATTGTAGGCACCTCTTGGCTGCGGAGCCACTTGACCATTATCACTCTCATTGTAGCTGCTTTATCTGCGTGCTATCACTATCGAATTTGTGCCGGTAATCTTAATTCGATAGCGCCCATATCAACACAGCATACAATGAGTCTCCTCGAAACCGAGGTCCCAATCACCGACGTTATCACAACTGGCCCGGAAAAAGCGAAGGCGCTCGAAAACGATGTCCGCGCGAAAATCCTCGATATGCTCGCCGACGAGGAGATGACCATCGAAGCGATCAACACGGAACTCGAACGGCGTGGCGAGGAGAAAGCAAAGACGACTGTCCGTCACCACGTGAACGTGCTCAAAGACGCTGGGATGGTCCAGCTGTCGCGGCTCGAAGAGGCCGGCGGGGGGACACAGAAGTTCTACAAATCGAACACCCGAGTGTTCTCTTACGAACTCCCCGAAAGCGCCGAAACGACCCTCAACGATGCCGGAGGAACGGCCCGGAAAGGGATGACCGAACTAATCGAACAACTGTACGCTGATCATGGCGAGGAGATCGAAGCGGCTGCGAGCGAAATGAAGCCCTGTGAGTACTGCGAAACCCAACACTACGAGGAGTTCATCGTCCGGGAGCTAGTGAACCGTGCACTGACTGAATTGAGCGAAGACGGCGATCTTGATGCGTTGCTAAGTTCATCGATTTGAGGAAGTGCTCGACCGAGAACGAAGAAATCAGGAAGGATCGATGCCCCATGTCGTCCCACCGAATATCCAAGAAGAAGAAAGATTACGGATAATGAGAGAGGTTCAATAAGGAGCCTGACAACGAAGGAGAAACAGACCGAGGGTATCATAAAACGATTCTCACGGAATCGATTTCAGAGCAGAATATAGCGAATCGACCAGGAAGTCGTTCTGCGGAGTTTTCAATGGAGGAGACCCCAGTGGAAACGAGTGCTACTCTGGCGACCACTCGCAGGCGTCGCCGTAGGTCAGTTCGTTTTCGTTGATATACGCCGACAGGCACGCGTAGTTGCAGAAGTAGTGAGGTGAGCCACAATCGGCGGTGCAGTCGCGTACACAGATGGGGTCGTGGTCGAAGATACGCGAACCACAGTATGCACACGTCTCGTCTGTTTCCGGAGTCTCAACGGTTGTTGCCATATTTCTGGTTGTTAACGAATCACCGAAAGCATTCCGACCCTCTGCCGCTACGCCTGCCAGTGATACGTTCAACCTCTGTACGTGCCGTTTGTCTGACGATCAGAAAGGATACGTTAATTTCTCTACAATACGATCTACGCAGAGGTCAGCTAGGTCGATTCATCATGCACAGTCTCCTACGCAATTTAGACCGAGATTGTTCCACTGTTGCTCGTGCATGATCAAACTACCTGCCTGACTCCAGAATGATGGTACTTACTCCCCGACGATGGAGGGAGGGGCTTCGCTTTCAGCTCCATGTCGTATTGTGTCGAACGCGAACGGGCCGGCTCCAGTGATGATGAGAGCTGATACGAGCCCGAACAGAGAGATGTGAGCGAGTACCGGGTCGTCCGGCAGTCCAAACAGCGTCGTCGTGAACAGGAGGATGGCGACCCCGGAGAACAGCCGTGTGAATGCCCCGGCGATGAGCATGACCCCGACCAGCATCTCGACGAGTCCAGCCCCAAGAACCCATAATTCAGGCGCGACAGGTACGACCTCCGTCAGGTGATATTTAGCCACGACAGCGAGAGCAGTGCCCGGACTCAGCAGCTTCTGTGTCAGGCCGAGATAGATGAACGCCAGACCGAGGCCGACGCGGGTCACCGTCGGGACGAACTGCACATACGGCTTCACCCACGACTCGAAGGGGAGGGCGACGGCGCGGTAGAACGGGTCGATACGCGAGTAGTTCGTCCGTTCATCGGCAGCCATCTTCGCAATGACGTGGTCAGCACTTGGACGCCCGCCCCCGAGGAGAACGATAGCGATGAAGCCAGGGAGGTACTCGAATGCGAGCAGGAGACTGGGATTCGACACGAGACCGATCACATACGCGCTCAGACCGAGAGCGGCAACGGCCCGCGTCGCCAGTCCAAACAGAAGCAGGAACCCGACTGTGATGCCGAACAGTCGAACGAACGTCGAAGCTGCTGGGCGAAACACAGGCGAAAAGAAATACCCGGAGAAGCCCGCACCGACGAGGGGCAAGCCGATGCTCAGGCGGAGCAACCACGGCAGGAGGTCGTGGTACTCGACGAGCGCTTCCCGGAGGCTCTCAATGTCGCGGGTAACCGGCTGAAACCGAAGGTAGAGGGCAAGGGCGACGACGAGACTCCCCGCACTGACACCCAGCACGAGCAGGTTGAACGGGTCCGAGAGGGCCTCGACGAGAAAGTCCATTGCCGCTATCGAATCGCCGCCCGGTGTGACGTATTTCACGTGGGCGCTGGCGGTTCCGCTCGCTCCGAGCAGCCCAACACCAGCGAGCGTCGCACTAATCGGTTGCCTGCTCATGGTAGTCGTCCGTTCTCTCTCCACTCTCAAATAATGTATTATCGATTCATCGACAGTCTGAGACGCGGTTCCTCCGATATCGAATTATACGCTGCCAAAGCTTATACTACGACTGAGCGTGGGATGGCGTATGCTACTGGTTCCGTTCGACGGTTCGGAGCTTGCGAGGACGGCGCTGGTTCGCGCCCGCGGGTTCGGGGAAGAACCAACGAAGACCTGCTCACGCTCATCGTCGTCCCACCAGACGAGGTGTTCGCCCGCAATCGCGGTTGGATCACCTCTGACGAAGCGTTTGATCCCGAGCGCGTCGGCAGCGAATTGGAGACGGCCGTCAACGAGGTCGCACCCGACGTGACCGTTCGGATCGAAGCGACCGAGGAAATGAGTTCGCTCGCCTCAACCGAGATGGACATCAGTCGGACGATACGGCAGGTCGCCCACGAGATCGACGCGTCCGTCGTGTTCGTCGGGAGCGAGAACGCCGGTCGCGTTACATCGCCAGTTACCAGTGTCGGCACTCCCGTTTCAAAGGATCCAGGGTACGATGTCTATATCGTCCGCCACGCTGACTGACAGAGCTTTGAGCGTCCAGAAATCCCATCCAATATCTCATAGCTCAAAAAGCACGTTGACCTCAACCTTCTCTAGGGCGGAAGTGCTCGAAACAGCCGTTCCATCCACATGTGTTGGCGTCAATTTGACATCGGCGACAAGTTGATCGACATCTCTACATCGGAACCTCGGGCTTCCGTGACGACGAACCCGACGTCATGATAGAGATTTACGGCTATTCTATTCTCCCGCTCGACGAGCAGCCAGACCCGCTCGACGCCCTGTTGTCTCCCGTAACTAAAGAGCGACCACATCATGTAGGTCCCGATCCATGCGCGGTGATAGTCCTGATGGAGAAATATCGCCAGTTCGTAGCTCCCCGAACGGTCTTCGGCGAGGACCGCTTGGCCGGCGACTCTGTCTCCCTCCCAGGCGACGACGCAGTATCCGTCGAGCAGTTTTTCGAGCCACGCTCGTATGCGACTCTCCTCTCCGGGTGGAATCCCTAACGTTCGGTGTGCCGGGTCGAAATCGAGGTACATCTCGACGAGTGCCTCGAACTCGTTTTCGACCGGGCCGTCGCCGTAGACCCGGAGGTCGATTTCACGACCGATTTGATCGACGAACGAGACCGGAGGATGTGAGATTGCCGCGGAACTTGCTGGTGGAGGATAGTAGCCGCTGTACATCGTTGTTATCGGTGAGCCGATTTTCCAACCCTACCACTCTTGTTCCCGAGAACGTTTTCACCGTGGTAGACGAGCGCCGCAATCGGTTGAGGGCCTGAGAGAGCGTGTATCATCGTTATGGCCTGTATTTATTCGTGACCAAGCATCTCGTGCAGGTCAGCATGGTCGGTCAGTAGCTCACGCATTCGCTCGACGGTTACCTCATCTCGCGTCCGTCCGGCGTGGACGATCTCCTCGGCACGCTCAATGATGGTGAGCGTATCCGATTGCGCGAGCAGGATCGGGATGCCACGCTCCTCGGCCTTCCCGAGTACCGCAGACGACGGTCGGAACCCGCCAGTCAGACAGAGGCATTTGATTCCCGGCGCTTCGAGCGCAACCGAGTGGATATCCGAGCGGTCACCGCCCGTGATGAGCACTGCATCTTTCGTCCGTCTGAAATGCCGGAGGGCCGCGTCCGCCCCCATCGCGCCGACCGACAGCCGTTCGATGTACGTGTCCGTGGGTGCGTCGGTCGCGATCTCCGCACCGAGCTCCGCCGCGAAATCGGCGATCGAGACGCCGGCGAGCTCTTTCGTCCGTGGATTCACCGTCGAAGCGAACCGCGACCGCGAGAGCTTCGCGTGCCAGTCGTGCGGCTACGAGAACCACGCGGACTACAACGCGGCGAAGAACATCGGTCTGAAACTCCTTCGGAGCCAAACCGGAGCCGAGGGAGGCGCACCCGTAGGCGTGCGCTTGAATAGCGAGATGGTGAACACGAGCGGGCTTACATCCGCACCGACTGTTTCGGTTTGAGTGGGAGTCCATGCTAAATGCCACGGCCTTCAGGCCGTGGTAGCTTACTCAGCTTCCTTCTGCACTAGCCACGTGATATTCTTCGAGTGGCCCCACTGTTCGAGTGTCATCCCGGTTAGTTCGGTTTGGAGTCGCTGTAGGTGTTGGGCTACCGCCTGCGGCGTTTCGCCAATGTCATCCGCGATTTCATGAGCCTTAAAATAGGTTGGCTCACTGTCTGCTTGTTGCTCCAAGTATGCCCGTACCACTTGACGTGTAAGATTGGTCATAGAGAGAAAGTCCCCACTTTGTTAGCGGAGGAATCCGAGCAGCTTGTAGTCGTGGTCGGGAGTGTACCGACGGAACAGAAGGCTGTTCGACAGCACCGACACGCTCGAAAACGCCATCGCTGCTGCGGCTAGCACCGGCTGGAGCAACCCTAAGGAGGCGAGTGGAATCATCGCCGTGTTGTAGCCGAGCGCCCAGAAGAGGTTCTGTTTGATCTTCTGGAGCGTCCCGTCACTGATGCGGATGGCCTTGACCACGTTGAGGGGGTCGTCGCGCATCAGCGTGACGTCGGCGGCCTCGATGGCCACGTCGGTGCCCGAGCCGATGGCGGTGCCCACGTGGGCGGTTGCGAGCGCCGGTGCGTCGTTCACACCATCGCCGACCATCATCGCCTTCGTTCCATCCTGCTGGATGTCGTCGAGTGCGTCGGATTTGTCCTCGGGGAGGACCTCCGCACGGACGTTTTCGGGGTCGATGCCGACCTCTTCGGCGACCGCTTCAGCCGTGCGCTCGTTGTCACCAGTGATCATGTGGACCGCGAGATCCCGTTCGTGGAGCGCCGCTACAGCCTCTTTGGCGCTCTCTTTGACCGTGTCGGCATCGGCGACGAGACCGAGGAGGGTATCGCCGCGCGCGACCAACATCGCGGTCTTGCCCTCGCCTTCGAGCCGTTCGAGTTCGTCTTCGGCAGCCGAAGGATCGATATCGTTGTCACGCATGAGCTTGCGATTGCCGACGAGTACCTCCTCGCCGTCGACCGTCGCGCGAACGCCGTGACCGGGCACGTTCTCGAAGTCTTCGGGGTCGGCGAGGTCGATGCCACGTTCTTCAGCACCGTCGACGATCGCTTGTGCGAGCGGGTGCTCGCTTCCAGACTCGGCACTTGCCGCGGCCCTGAGAACCGTCTCTTCGTCGCTTTCTGCCTCGCTCTCGGGCTCAGATCGGTCTTCGAGCGCCTGTGCGCCGCCGTCGGCTGCTGTTTCAGTACCGCCGTCGGTTGTTGTACGAGTTCCGCCAAGCGGGACGACGTCGGTCAGTTCCATTTCACCTTCGGTGAGCGTCCCCGTCTTGTCGAACACGACCGTATCGACGTCCTTCGCGCGTTCGAGGATGTCACCGCCCTTGAACAGGACACCCGTCTGGGCACCGATCGAGGTACCGACCATCGTCGCCGCTGGCGTAGCGAGCCCGAGCGCGCACGGACACGCAATCAGGACTGCCGACGCGAAGACCACTACCGCGAACTCGAAGACCGAGACCGTGCCGCCGGCAACTGCTGGACCGCCCGCGACGAGTCCCCAGAGCGGTAGTGCCCCGACGAACCCGGCGAGTGCTTCGGGGAACAGATACCAGACGACGCCCCAGAGCAGCGCGTTCACAATGACGATCGGGACGAAATACGCCGAGATCCGGTCGGCGAGATTCTGGATGTCGGGCTGGCGTGACTGGGCCTCCTTGACAGTCTGAACGATCTGCTGGATCGCGGTGTCGGACCCAACTTTCGTCGCTTCCACTACCAAGACGCCGTTTTCGTTGATGGTTGAGCCAACCACCTCGTCACCCTCTTCTTTCTCGACCGGGACGGATTCGCCGGTGACCATCGATTCGTCGACCGCGCTTTGCCCGTCGACGACAGTGCCATCGGTCGGGATCTGCTCGCCCGGACGGACCTTCATCCGGTCGCCGACGTCGACTTCGTCGAGGGGGATCTCCTCCTCGTTACCCTCGTCATCGACGACAGTCGCGGTATCGGCTTCCATCTCCAGCAGTTGCTGGAGCGCCTCTCCGGCCTGTCCCTTCGAGCGGGCTTCGAGGTAGTTACCGAGCGTGATGAACACGAGGATCAACGCGGCGGTATCGAAGTACAGCCCGCCCGCGAGTAGGCCCAACAGGACCACGACCGAATAGAGATAGGCTGTAGTCGAGCCAAGCGCGATCAGCACGTCCATGTTCGCCGAGCGGTTTTTCACTAGCGCCTTGTACGAGTTCTTGTAGAACGGCCAGCCGAGGACGGCCTGTACGGGCGTTGCGAGCGCGAACTCTACCCAGCCGAACTCGATGCCGAAAATCGTCTCGGGGAGTGCCCCGCCGCCCAAGATGAACTTCTCAACGAGAAACGCAAGTAGCGGAAGTGAGAGCGCCGCGCCGAACAGCGTCAGCCGGAGTTGGTGGCGGATCTCTTCGTTCCGTGCGGCGTCGCGCTGGTCCTGCTCGGAGTTTCCGCTCCCGTCGTCGCGTACGGGTGAGTAGCCGGCGCTCTCGATTGCCTCGTAGAGCTGTTCACGAGAAGTTTCGGCGGGGTTGTACTCGACGTTCGCCTCGTCGGTTGCGTAGTTGACCTCCGCCGAGATCACTCCAGGGATGTCTTCGAGTGCCGTCTCGTTGGTCTCAGCGCAGTTCGAACACGTCATGTCGGTGATGCCGATAGAGACCGACGTGCTCATCGCGCTGTACCCGGCATCGTCGATCGCCGTGTAAATTTCCCCGAGCGTCGTCTCTTCCGAGTCGTACTCGACGGTCCCCTCGTCGGTGGCGAAGTTGATGTTCGCCTCGCTCACCCCGTCGAGGTCGGTGAGGGCCTGAGTTATGGTCTGTGAGCAGTTTGCACAACTCATGCCCTGGATGTCGAGTTGTGTTTTGCGGTGACTCATCACCAGTAACTACGGGACCCTCATTCAATGCACTTGCTCTTATGATACTCAGGATTCCACCCCAAGCAGATTTGTGGTTCGAAAGTGAATGTGGTGGACTTCGATCTATCCTGCTGCTCCCTCTTCCATCCGGTCGAATTGTTCTTCGAAGCGGGCTTCACAGGAGGGACAGCAGAACTGGTAGAGTTCTTCACCGATACGCGCGGCGGTTCCCTCACGGGTGACGGTGTTGCCGCACTCGGCACACGTCAGCGCGAACTCCGTTTCACCGAGCGTCGGCGTCCATTCGACGCCCGTCAGAAGTTGTACGTCGTATTTTTTGATGCTTCGTAGGTCGAGTATCTCCGCAAGCCATGTTGGGACGTCGCCATCAACGACGAGTGCGTAGCAGAGGAGATCGTGTTCCGCGGTCGTGAACATGAACTCAATCGCTTCGGCATCCAGGAGAGCTTCACGAACGGATTCGAACCGATCCGGTTCTACTGTGAGCCTCACGAGGACGGGAACACCCTCATGAAGTTGTGACCGATCGACGTCGATCGTAAAGCGACGGATGACGCCTATTTCCTGAAGTCGCTTGACGCGCTCCGAGACGGCCGGTGGCGAGAGATCGACTACCTCAGCGATTTCGCTCCATGGTCGACGGGCATCACTCATCAACAGTTCGAGGATTTCGAGGTCCGTTTCGTCGAGATCGCGCATATACTGTGATGAGGGCACCAACCACTAAATGCACTTCCGAACATCCACTTTGGAATCAACAGCTTCCGGACCGCCAAATCACCACTATCGAAGCAGAAATCGGAATAAATCAGGCGGGCATAGAATCACCTGTATGACGACGATCACAGTCGAAGGAATGAGCTGCGAGCACTGCGAACAGACTGTCGAGGAGGCACTCCAGAGCGTCCCCGGCGTCTCTGATGCCCGTGCGGATCACGAGGCGGAACACGCGACAATCGAGGGCGACCCTGATAGCGCCGCCCTCGTTCGAGCGGTCGAAGACGCGGGCTACGAAGCCTCGGTGTGAAGACTCCACCCTACTCCACCACACAAAAGAAATCTAAAGGACAACATAGTGCAAAATCGCACTACTATACATAACCAAACCCATGACGTACACACTCACCACGACTGCCGACGAACCGTTCGACGAGGTAGTGACCGCCACGACTGATGCACTTGAAGACGAGGGATTCGGCGTCCTCAGCGATATCGACGTCCGTGAGACGCTCAAACAGAAACTCGACGTCGACACCCGACAGTACCGCATTCTTGGCGCGTGCAACCCCCAGCTCGCCCACGAGGGTCTCGACGAGGAACCTGAACTGGGTGCGCTCTTGCCGTGTAACGTGATCGTCTACGAATCCGACGACGGCGTCACCGTGAGCGCGGTCGACCCCGGACGGCTCGTCGGCATTACCGACAATCCCGCGCTCGATTCCATCGCCGAGGAGGTCCACGAGCGTTTCGAACGCGTCCTCGAAACCGTCGGCGAGGGGGCATAAGGCGATGGCCAACTCCACTCGGGCGGATCTTGCGACGGTTCTGCTGATCGGTCTCGCAATCCTCGTTTTGAGCCCGATGCTCATGATGGGGTTCGCAATGCCGATGATGGGCGGAATGTACGGCTACGGCGCAAGTGGAAACATCGGACTCGTCGGGTTTCTGGTGCCGCTCGCCGTGCTCCTCGTGGTTCTCGGGGCCGGCTATCTCCTCGTCCGTCGCGTGACCGGCCACACCGACTCGCGTGATCCTGCGCTGGAGGAACTTCGGAGCGCCTACGCACGCGGCGACCTATCCGACGAGGAGTTCGAAACGCGCCGTCAAACCCTCGAACGCGATTGATTTTCGTCCCTCATGATACCTACCCTCTCCCGGCGACAGTTGCTCGCAGCCACCACTGCGTCATTCGGCATGCTTGCCGGCTGTTCGTCTTCGCTCCCATCGACTGGCGACTCGTCCACTACAATGGCTGCCTCGGGATCGGCTCCAACCACCGAACCGTCCAACGTAACGGCAACCGCTCAATCATCGGCCGTCCCGAAAGACGCCGACCAGCAGCGAGCGCTCACCGCCAGGACCGGCCCGATTTCGCCGGCCGGCGACGGAGATTCGAATCCTACATGGCTCTACAACGGGCGGACGCCCGGACCGGAGCTGCGGGTTGCCGAGAGCGACGTGCTTCGGGTTGATCTTACGAATCGGCTTCCCGACCCGACGACGATACACTGGCATGGCGTCCCGCTCGCCAATCCGATGGACGGCGTGCCGAACGTTACGCAAGCGCCTGTCGAACCCGACGGGTCGTTTACCTACACGTTCGAGGCAGCCCCGGCCGGGACGTATTTCTATCACAGTCACGTCGGTCTCCAACTCGACCGCCATCTCATCGGCCCGCTCATCGTCGAAGAGGAATCACCGCACGTCGCATTCGACCGCGATATCGTCGTACTGTTCAACGATCATCTGACGAGTGCCCCGCGGCCGGAATCCAAATGGAGCACAGGGGGTGGAGACGGGATGGGTGGTGGCGGAATGAGTGGTGGCGGAATGAGTGGTGACGGGATGGGCCGAAATCAGATGGGCGGTGGGATGAGTGCGGCCTCGCGTCCGGACTACGCGGGACTACTTGCGAACGGCCGTCTCCCTTCGAACCCGCCGGAATTCACCGTCGAGAAGGGCGAGCGACTCCGCGTTCGGTTCATCAACGCCAGCGGCGCAACGACCTTCGGTGTCGGCGTTGGCGGCCATCCACTGAACATCACCCACGCCGATGGCCGACCGGTCGAACCCGTGGCGACCGACTCGTTCGCCTTCGGTCCCGGCGAACGGTATGATGCGGTCGTCGAAGCGACCAACCCCGGAGTGTGGGCCATCGAGGCCCAATCAGTCGATGGCGACGAGTCGCCGGCGAGCGTGACGCTACGATACGAGGGCACTACTGGCGACCCGCGCGGGCCGTCGTTCGATGGCAGCCAACTCGAGTACGGCGATCTGCGCGCGGTCGAATCCACCGAAGGACTACAGGGGTCACCGGACCGGACGTTCGACGTCACCCTCTCGGCGGGTCGCGATCCGGGAACGTGGCTCATCGATGGCCAGCGATTTCCCGATGCGGACCCGCTACAGGTCAGCGCCGGCGAGCACGTCCGACTGCGGATGCGCAATCGAAGCCCGGTGGTCCACCCGATGCATCTTCATGGACACTTCTTCCGCGTCGGCGACGCGTTCAAAGACACGGTGATGGTGCCGGGCCACATTGGCCGCGTAACGATTGACTTCCTCGCGGACAATCCCGGTGAATGGCTATTTCACTGTCACAATATCTATCACCTCGACGGCGGCATGGCACGTATCATCGAATACGCCGACTGAGCACGAAACAGGACACCACACTACCAATGAGCGAACATTCGACACGCGACAAGGCCGGACGAGAGCACGAAAACGAGACCACCGACACACCGCCGGCTCACCGGAGCGATAGCGGCAGCGACATCGCCCAGACCGATCATTCGGGCCACGAGCAGATGTTCCGCCGGCGGTTCTGGATATCGCTCGTTCTCTCGATTCCGGTCATCGTCTTCAGCGAGTTCATTCAAGACGTTTTCAACTACACTGCACCGACGTTTCCCGGCAGCGAGTGGGTGACGCCGGTTCTTGCGGTGGTCGTCTTCGCGTATGGCGGCGTGCCGTTCCTCTCGATGGCCCGCACGGAGGTCGAAAACCGCGAGCCGGGCATGATGATGCTCATCTCGCTGGCGATCACCGTCGCGTTCGTCTACTCGCTGGCGAGCCTCGTCCTACCGGGAACGACGCCGTTCTTCTGGGAGTTGGTGACGCTGATCGACATCATGCTGTTGGGTCACTGGATGGAGATGCGTTCGGTCCGGCAGGCCTCGGGCGCGCTCGACGAGCTCGCAAAACTCATGCCCGACACCGCAGAGCGGGTCACCGACAGCGGTGACACCGAGGAAGTCCCGATTGATGAGTTGACCGAGGACGACGTCGTGCTCGTCCGTCCGGGTGCGAGCGTCCCCGCCGACGGCGAGGTAGTCGAGGGCGAATCGTCGGTCGACGAGTCGATGATCACCGGCGAATCCCGTTCGGTCGACAAAGATCCTGGTAGCGAGGTCGTCGCCGGGACGGTCAACCAGGACGGCAGCCTCCGTGTGCGAGTGACCACGACGGGCGAGGAGACGACGCTAGCGGGTATCATGCGTCTCGTCGATGAAGCTCAGCAGTCGAAATCCAGAACACAGTTGCTCGCCGACCAGGCGGCGGGCTGGCTGTTCTATGTCGCGTTGGGTGTTGCGGCTCTCACGCTGGTCGGCTGGGTGGTTGCAACCGGGTTCAATATCACTGTCCTCGAACGCGTGGTCACCGTCCTCGTCATCGCGTGTCCGCACGCGCTTGGGCTCGCAGTCCCACTCGTGGTCGCCATCAACACCTCGACCGCGGCGGAGAACGGTATGCTCATCCGGGACCGCATCGCCATGGAGGAAGCCCGGAATCTCGACACGGTGATGTTCGATAAAACTGGGACGCTCACCAAAGGCGAGCAGGGCGTCGTTGGCGTCGAGACGGCCGACGAGTGGAGCGATGAGAGAGCATTCGGGGTGGCTGCTGCCGTCGAGGGCGACTCCGAACACATGATTGCCCGTGCCATTCGGAATGCGGCCGACGAACGCGACGTCGACCGTCCACGTGTCTCGGAGTTCGAGAACCTCCGTGGTCTCGGCGTCCGCGCTACCGTGGATGGGACAACTGTGCATCTCGGCGGGCCGAACCTCCTCAGAAAATTCGGCATCGAGCGGTCCGAATCCATCACGTCGTTCGCCGAAGAAGCCGGCGCGAACGCGCAGACGGTCATCTACCTCGTCCGCGAGGAAACCGACGTAGTCGCCGCGTTCGCACTCGCGGACGTCATCCGTGAGGAGAGCCACCAAACGATCCGCGCACTCCACGACATGGATATCGAGGTGGCAATGATCACCGGCGATTCCGAGGACGTTGCGTCCGCGGTCTCCAAAGAGCTGGACATCGACCAGTACTTCGCCGAGGTGCTTCCCGAGGAGAAAGACCAGATGGTCACGCAATTGCAAGAGGAGGGAAAGCTGGTCGCGATGGTCGGCGATGGAGTCAACGATGCACCCGCGTTGACGCGGGCCGACGTCGGTATCGCCATCGGGTCAGGTACCGATGTCGCCATCGAGTCGGGTGACATCATTCTCGTCGAGAACAACCCGCTCGACGTGATGCGCCTCGTTCGACTTTCAAAAGCGAGCTACCGGAAGATGCAGGAAAACCTCGTGTGGGCGACCGGCTACAACGTCTTCGCACTTCCGCTCGCCGCCGGGGTGCTCGCGCCGATCGGTATCCTGCTTTCGCCCGCGGTCGGGGCGGTGCTCATGTCGTTGTCTACTATTATCGTCGCCATCAACGCACGCCGACTCCGCGGAGTCGACCTGTCATGAGCAGCCGAGGGCAACCGATCTACGACTGGTGGAGCCGTCACCAGAGCCTGTTCGACGTCCTCTACGTCATCGCCTTTCTCGGCCGTGAATCCGAATTCCGGAATCGGGCAATAGAGGCCCTCTCGCTTGACGCTGGCGAACAAGTGTTGGAGCTCGGCTGTGGCCCAGGCAACTCCTTCGAGGCACTTCGAACACGAGTTGGCGATGGGGGACGGGTCGTCGGAATCGACTACAGTACCGGGATGACCGAACGTGCTCAAGCGCGGATTTGCGACGGAGACTGGAACAACGTACACGTCGTCCGTGGCGATGCGACCAAGCCCGGTGTCGAAGATGCTACGTTCGACGCTGTCTATGCCTCGATGTCGCTGAGTGCAATGCCCGATCCGAAGAGCACGCTCAACGCGGCGCACCGTGCGTTGCGACCCGGCGGTCGAATAGTCGTCCTCGACGCGCGTCCGTTCCAGGAGTTCCCGTGGACGTTGCTCAATCCCGTGATGGTTCCACTTTCGAGATGGACAACGAACTGGTTTCCTGAAGAAAACATCCTGGATGCGCTCGACTCCCGATTCGGAACAACGAGAGTAACCGAGTTCAACGGTGGAACGATTTTCATCGCTACCGCACGAAAACCGACACAGAAGGGCACTCCCGAATAGAGTGATGCAACAGACCTTGATTACCGAACGCCCGAAAGGTGCTCCATTATGAGCCAAAACGCCGTTCGCACGCAGGTAGCAACCCGATTCGCTACAGGTGCGGCGGTATCTGCGGGTGGACTCCTCTGTTTACCCTCGCTTTTGGGAGACGTCGACCATATCCACGTTCTGTGGCCTGCGATCAGTGTTTTCGGAGCGATTGCGCTCACGATCATGGTCTGGCTGGCGATCCGTCGCGTCTCGCCGTCGGTCTCTACACAAGCTGGCTGGATGGGGCTCTTCGTCGTGTTCGGTCAAGCAGTCGACGCCGTTTCGACGGCGGTTGGCGTCGACGTTCTCTCCGTGACCGAACAGGTTCCGCTCTCCCGTGCCGTCTTGGAACTCGCCGCGATACTGCCCACCGCATCACTGATCGGCGTCGGGTGGCTCTTCGTTATCGTCAAGATGGTTCTCGCGACGGGCCTGGTCTGGTTGGTCGCTACCGATAGCGAAACGACACCACTCGGTACTCGGCTCCTCTTTCTCGGAGCAGGGCTTGTGGGGCTCCTTCCGGGAGTGCGGAATCTCATCCTCTACACGCTAGGGTGACCGACTGCCGGTTCACTGGCTACAGGATGCCTGTTTCAAAGACGCATCCCGGTCAGGCGCTTACGAGTCGTCTCTCCCAACGAGTCGCTTGAGCGAGCGCCCGACACGCCGGGGTACCCAGAGATAGCGTTCGAGGGGAGAGGACGAACAGTCGAACTCGGTCGCGTTTGAATCGTTCTCGGACATCGCTACTCCCTCAGTTAGCACCCGGAACGACGCCGGCGATGCCACCGCCGCGTTCCTCGAAGTACATGAAGTACGCCTGAACGAGGAACACGCCGCTGAAGACGACGTTCAAGATGGTAGTGTACCATCCGGGTTTGGTTCCGCCGACCGCCCCGCGTGCGGGGATCAGCCCAGCTCCGGCCCACACGGCGTGGATGACCACCCCGGCGACGGCCGCCGCCGCGAAGAAGAGAACGAACATGGTCGCGGCCATCCGCCAGCCGTAGAACTTCCGGTACATATCGACAATGTGTGGGACGATGAGGTCGGCGAAGATGTATGAGAGGACGCCGCCGAAGGGGATGCCGCCCTGCCAGAGCACCAGCGCGAAGGGGACGTTCGACACCGAGCAGACGAACGTGAGTACGCCGATAACGGCCCCGATGACGACACCGAAGACGATCCAGCCGACCGTTCCCTCGGGGAATATCGAGAACAGCTGCTGCCATGCCGACTCCGGGACGAATCCCTTGATCAGCGCCGCAATGATGAAGCCAGCGACGAGTTCCTTCCAAAGCATCTGCCACTCGCCGATAGCGTTCTTCGAGGCCTTCCGCCAGCCACGGAGCGTGAGCAGCTTCTCCTTCCACGAGTGGTTCTGCACCCAGTCTTCGTCCATTCCGTGACCACCTTCGTCGTCATCGAGGTTCCGAACGTGTTCGCGGGCGTCCTCGATCCAGCTCTCGGGCACGAGGTACTTGAACGCGCCCGCGAGCAGGACGATGAGCAGGGCTCCGCCGACGAAGTCGGCCACCATGAACGTCGGACTGAGGACGATCCAGATGACGATGCCGATCTCGATGACGAGGTTCGTGCTGGCGAACTCGTAGGCCGCGAGCGAGGTGGCAGCCGACGCCCCTTTTTTGAACAGGGATTTCGCCGTGGCGACCGCGCCGAACGAACAACTCGAAGAGATGAACCCGAAGCCAGAGGCGAGACCGATCTCGCGCCAGCTGTCACCGCCGATCATGTCGCCCATTCGCTCTTGGCTGACGAACGCCTGTATCGCCCCCGAGATGGTGAATCCGAGGACGATGGGCCACCACGTGATCCACACCATCTCGATGAGGAATCGTCCCGACTCGATCAGGCCCTGTTGAATCGCCATGGTTGAACAAGGAGTGTCCCGTTTACGTGGTTTTTCGCTAACGACCCAAAGGTCCGCAGCCACTAATATTGGTCTTTCAAAGGTAATCCATCGCATCAAACCGAAGGAAATGATCCCAATAGGCACCTCACCCCCAGTTAGTTCAATAGTCTTTCGCAGAGAACAGTAACACCTAGTTCAGAAATCACCGACCTGAATGAGATGGATTCATGAGCGAATTCTCAGTCTCACCTTGGTTCTAAAAGGCGAACTGAAATAGATGGCGAGGACGTACTGGCTGATATGGCCGGGAGCAGCCTGTCCCCTCTCGTTCGACGCTTCTCCGAACGGTCAGACTCTGGCAGTGGGCCACTTCCTCGCTGGCTGGCCCGCACTTCTGAATACGGCCTGTATGCGTTGCTCGCCGGGAGTGCGTTGATGGGGGTGGCGTTCCTGACCAATCCCGTTCCCGATCCATCGTTTCCATGGGCATCGCTACCAGAATCGCTTCGATTGTCGTACACGCAACCGCGGATCGAACACTGGCCAGTCACGTACACCGTCGGGTTGTGGCTGGTCGTCTTTTCGCTCCCTCTCGTGATTTTGCGTGCGTATCACCGATATGAGTCGGATGCTCGGTTCTCGGCGAGTGGGTGGCTAATGGCTCTCCCTGTGACCACCATGCTGGCGCTGACGACGTACTGTCGATTTTTCTGGCCGAAACTCGATCCCGCGACATGGAACGCGCCCTCGTACACGCTCGTGTGTTGGGGGTACTGCTCGTCGTACGTCCCGCTCTGGAGCAATCTGGCATACGCAATCGGGCTTTTCGGTATTGGAGCGGCCTATCTTGCCTACCGAGATTCGCCGCGGGCGACGTATGGGCTGGCCGCCTGGGGCATACTGGCGTTCCCGCTGGGGGTTCCTGCGCTCTACGAGGCTTATCGACGACACGCGAAAACGAAGCGAGCCGATCCGGCCAGATAGTCACGATAGCGGATCGTCAGCAACCAATGGACTGTCCCGAAATCCCGATGACTCGATCTGCACCAATCAGCTCGGAGACGCCATCAAAACTGTTCCAGCGAAGCGGCCAGTCGCTTCGCTGGATTGATCTCCTCAACACCCTCAGGTGGTCATCCGATCGCCACCACATGATCCGAAAGATCCACACCTGAGAGATCGGCTTCCTCGAAACGTGCGTGCGAAAGATCGGCACCGATGAGCGTAGCGTCAGCGAGACGAGTGGCTTGTGATGACCAACTCGTCGGCTAGGTCTACCGTTTCGGCTTGGTTCGACCAATGGACACTCTCTATGCGCCATTGTTCGAGTACCGAAAATCAGGGCGTGGATGCTTCTTTGCCCCGTACCGAGGGTGATTTTGAAGTCGCTGGGCCGTACTCAGGCCATGTTCCGGCAGCTCTCCGCACAGCGGGGCAGGATCTCCGCACAGGCCTGACAGTGGTCGTGATCGTGCTGTTCGCACTCCTCAGCACACGCCTCACAGGCGTCAGCACAGGCCTCCGCGACCTGGGAGTTGAACGCGGAGTCACGAGTACACAGCCGCGCACATAGCGACGCGAGGTCGGCAACGTCTCGGCACAAGCGGAGACACTCGGCCATGTCCTCGCCGTGGCCCGCACACTCGTCGGCACACCACTCACAGACCTCTGCGGCCTCGATACAGGTATCTACGCACTCTTCCATCTCGTCGCTCAGACCGATCTGTTGGACTGCCATTGCACTTCAGATGATGGCCGGCTCCTTTTTCGCGTTTCTGGGTAACGATGTTCGGTTTCTCACGCGCTGATCTCGACTACTTCGGAGGGATTTCGTCCGACAGTCGTGACAACGAACCCTTGAAACGAGGAAGAACGAGTTCGCTCACCGAGAAATGGCACGTTCAAGGCTCAGCCGACGATTCATGACGGTTTGCCGTGACCTTACAAATCAGGAGGCAAGAGGTATCACTCGTTACGACGTCCATACAGTCATGACTGGAATCGACGATATCGATCACGAGATTCTCGAGTTGCTGATGGAGAACGCTCGTTACTCCTATCGGGATATCGCGGAACAAGTCGACCGTTCGCCACCGACGGTCTCAGACCGGGTCGAACGTCTCCAAGAGTTGGGGATCATCGAACGGTTCACGCTTGACATTGATCGATCGATGCTTATCGAGGGATCGACAGTACTCGTAGAACTCGATGTCGAACCCGGCAGCGGCGAGACCGTAGCGGACACTCTCACCGACGTGACGGCCATCGAACACGTCATTCAGACGGTCGACGCGACGGTGGTCTTCATCGCACACGCGAACGAGCGAGATATTAGTACCCTGCTCTCAGAAACGCTTGACGGTGACCAGGTCAGAGATTACACTGTGCGGCTGGTCAGCGAGTCGACCTGGGAGCCTCGATTGGACGAAGAGATGCTTTCAATCGAATGCGTCGTCTGTGGAAAATCTGTCGACGACGGTGAGACCATCGATCTGGGTGAGCGTACCCACGAAGTGTGCTGTACTTCATGTGCTGGCGAGATCAAAGAGCAGTACGACTCTCTCCAGCAGACTGTGGCGAACGAATAAGCAGTACCGGGACCGTGAGGGTCATTGAAACTTCAGACACCACGTCGATGCTCAGTCGTTTTGCATACCAGAGCGGCAGGATGATTTAGATAGTCATCCAGGTATCTGTGCTGAAATCCTCTTACCCAGGCATTGATTTTTGTGAAACATCCTGAGGTAAGGTTTGTGAATCCATCATCTGGATTAGAGCAGGCCAGTGATAAACCCGACACCCATAATAATGAGAACGGCGGCAGAGAACGCTGGAAGGTACGGCGTGTACTGTTCGACTTTCTCCTCGTAGTGCTGGTAGCCCGCAACCAAAAGCATCGTCAGTCCAACAATACCGACGAGTACTGTGAGTGCGTAGGCACTCATCAGTTCGAGACAGTACTCCGACCCGGTACACAGCGCGATGATCTCGAACTCCTCCTCGTGGGCGAATCCAAGGACGAATGCGAACCACGCGATACCGAGGAGGCCACGCTCAGCTGCCCCATCAAGATCCTCGTCTGAATGAGAATGTCCCCCGATGAACGGGAGGAATCCTTTCAGACGGGAAAGTAACCCCCCATGGTCGTCTGAGTGATTCTGGTCGTGCGAATGTCTGTGGTCGTCAGGTTGGTCGGATTTGTGGTTGTGGCCTTCGTGGGAGTGACCGTGACGGTACTCGCGGATGCCGAGGGCAATGAGTAAGACACCGGCCACGATACCGACTTGTCCCCCGATTTGGACGCCACCGAGTATCGTGATCGGGTCGTTGATCTGCGTGAGATTGAAATACTCTTTTGCATAAAAAAACACCCCCACCATCGCTATACTGCTGATGAGGTGACCGACGCCGAGAATGAAACTCGCCGCGAATCCATGTACCCATTTGTTCGTTTGATCAAGGGCATACGCAGCGGCAACGGGCCACCCATGTCCTGGTTCGATGCCGTGGACAGCACCGAGCGCGATCGCACCGAGGAGAATCAGAGGTGCTTCGGTGTGTAACATCTACCTTCGTATCCGCCGAGAGCGTGATTAACGGTTGTTATTACCGAAACGGGGGCATCGTCATACAGAGGGATCTTGTACAAGCACGACGAGGCAATACAACATGCGAACGAGCTTTAATATCCCCGATGACGTGGTCGAAGAGTTTGATAGAGTATGGAAGGAGGAAGATATTGAGAATCGATCCCGAGCAGTCAGAGAGGCGATGCTGGAGTACATCGAGTTGCACTCACGGCTCGAAGACACGACCGGCGAGGTCGTCGCACTCGTTGCTTTCGACTACCGCCACCACGACGTAATACAGGAGCTTCATGCTGTCCAGCACGGATATCAAGACGTCATCCTCAACACGAGTCACACGCACCAAGGCGAGTGGTGTCTCGAATCACTCTTCTGTCGCGGGGCCGCCGAACGAGTCCGTGAGCTCATCTACCGGCTCCGCGACTTCGACGGTGTACGTCGCGTGAAGGTGATGGTCATCCGCGATGGGGAGGCGTGACGCCTCGATATCGAGGTATGGGAGAAACCAGCATTAGATGTTGGCTACCAGTTCGTTACCGAAAGAGCGTGACTCCATGAGAATCCCGCTGAAGTCACTGGAGCGTGAAGTCCGTCAGGGAGTCACAAAGGTCGATCTATGACATGCACACCAGAGCGCATGAGGGTGTCATAGAACCCATCTCATGCCGTGAGCATCTCGCGGCCCGGGTTGTTTCCTTGTTTGTCGTTGGTGATCGCGACGACCACTCGGAGGCACAGCGCGAGGAACACCTGCGACCGTGCGTGGTGCGGCCTCGGGCGCGGACGGGCCCGAGGCCGCAGTTCTTGACCGCATCGTTGATCCGTTCGACCTGTGTCTGGCGGTTGTACGTCTCGTCTAAGACTGAGCGTTTGAGCTGAACGTCCTTGCTGTGGTTTTCGATGCGGTCTTCGACCCGGTACTCGATATCGAGCGGATCGTCAGTATTTTGAGAGTTGTACGGGGCGATTGGCACGACCCCTGCATCCAGCAGGAGATCGTACCAGTCCAGCGTGTCGTACGCACTGTCGGCGATCATCCACATGGCTGCTCGATGGCGAGCGCGTCACGAGTGACTCTAGGAAACTGCTGGGTGATGACTCATCGAGATGAGCGTTGATCGAAACATCACGAATTCCCTGGCTTACGGGTCCAGTGCGAGGAGATTCGAGTCTCCAGTGGCCGAGTTCCCATCCGCCAAGTATGCTGTATCGCTCAGCCCCGTTGCATCGAACACCGTCTCTTTCCCGAGGGAGGCAGTCGGCTGTCCCTGAGAATTTATCGCATAGACGGTGAGGAACGGTTGATTTGCAGTATCACCTGTAATAGCCGAAACGATTAGAGCGTCGTTCGTTGCAGCCTCAGGCCAAGCGTTGTTCGACGGCGGGTCGAACGTCCAGCGTTTCTTGCCAGCCACGTCGTATGCTGTGGCCGCGTCGGATCGTATTCGGGATCGCGTGTATAGAGTATCACCGTCGGGATCGAGCAAGAGCCACTCGCCATACGTATCGTCGCGCCAAACGATGGTGCCGTCGGTTTCGACTGTGACAACTGCCTTACCGCCAGCATAGAGACGATTGCCATCGAGCAGTAGCTCATGTATCGGAAGGTCGTGCTGCCAGTCCACGCTTCCGTTTGGACCGACACCGTGGAGAGTCGAAGCGGCATCCTTGCCGGTGAGATAGAAGACCCGCTCGGTGGCGGCCTCGACTCTAGTGGCTGGTCCATACTCGTATGCAAATCGTCGTTTACCGTCTAGTTCAAGGCCCACGAGACGGTCTGCGACAGCGACGTAGACCCCGTTGGAGTTCACAGCCACATCCTGAACGCCGATGAACTCACGCGTCCAGCGTACCTTACCATTAGCTGAATCGAGACCGTAAACGACTGTCGATAATGGTGATCCAGTTGTTGTGTGGCTAACAGTTCTCCGTTCCGAAAACTCGAGACCGGTGGCGACCACGAGGTCGGCGGTGACACCAGCGAGGGCAAACTCTCGATTCCGTCGGAGCGACCAACGACGCTCACCAGTAGCTTGGTCAAGTGCCTGGACGGCACCCCATCGTCGTTCCCCCACGCGGCCAGTAACGGCATAGACGGTTTCATTGGCGAGTGTCACTCCCCACTGGCCGCGGGCGATACGCTGGTAAGACGCATGAGAACCTCCGACTGGCTCTCCCTCGGATTTCATCTGCCAGATGATTGACTGCTCAGCAGGGTCGATAGCCGCGACTGCTGAGGGGCCGTTGTTTTCACTTAAGGTCGCGAACAGTCGGTTATCGGCAGTATCCAGTCCTAATACCTGCCAATCGTCGAGAGGCATGGACCACTGAGGCGTCCACTCTGAATCATCATCAACCGTCGCTGGCGTGGTCTCTGGTGGTTCATCGTCTACTGTTTCTGAAGTGGTCTCTCGGGGTTCGTCTGTCGTTCTTGAATGGAACGTTTCAGTTCGAGTGGAGGTCCGTAACCGATCGACAGCTGTGGTTGTTTCGACGGATTCGGATGGTTCCGTCGCCGCTCGTGTCGGATCGGCGTCTCCAGTTTCGCCGCCAATACAGCCTGCCAACGCAGCGCCTGCGAGCAGACTGCCGCTGGCGCGGAGAAGCGAGCGTCGCGTGGGTGCTGCCATGTTCGGATAGTCAACAGGTGGTTATAAGGGTCTTGTGTGGCCTCAAGCGGCATTTGAGCTAGCTATGACCTGTACTCAGTATCGTCCAAAGCTTCCCGGTTGACTATCTCGAAGTGCGTCGCCAAGTCTCGATTAATCAGCAGAGGGGGCTCGAGACACTCGAATTCGGCACCGTGATCGTCGGGTTTACTGGCTTCTATAGGATAACATCTAACCGTTAGACGCACCTAATAGGGCGTATGTCGAGCGCAAAGGCTGAGGACTACATCAAGGCGGTCTACCAGCTCAGCGACGGCGAGGAGCCGGTCCCGCCGTCAGAGATCGCCGAGGCCCTTGACGTGACGACCCCAACTGTGACCGCGACGATGAAGCGCCTCGCCGACCAGGACCTCATCGAGCGCGAGGAGTACAAGGGGTCACACCTGACCGAGGAGGGTGAACTCCTCGCCATCGAGACGATCCGCCATCACCGCCTGCTCGAACTCTTTCTCGCCGAGCAACTGAACTACGACTGGACCGAGGTTCACAACGAGGCCGACCGACTCGAACACCACATCAGCGAGCGATTCGAAACGGAACTTGCCGCCGCACTCGACGAGCCGACGGTCGACCCACACGGCTCGCCGATCCCGACCGCCGATCTCGAACAATCCAAAGAGAACGATGCTCCGCTCTATGAGTTCGGAGAAGGCGATAGTGTAATTGTCGCACAGGTGGCCGACCGCGATTCCGAGGTGCTTGACTACCTCGCCGAGGCCGGAATCACGCCCGGCACGCGACTCGAAATCAACGAGATCGCACCGTTCGGGATGGTTACTGTCACGCCCACGAATGAGGACGGAGACGAATCGGTTTCGCTGCCCGAGGAGATCGCGGCGACCGTTCGCGTCCGTGACCTAGACCCCGATGAGCCCGATAATGGGAGTGTGTTAGCAGGGTGATTCGGTCCGCGACAACCCGACAACAGAGCCGTACCTGAGTATCTACCCGCACGATACCTGGCCCACATGCCGTGTTGTGCTATCCCAAGTCTTATGTTTGCTTGATCTAAACCTGTGTTTAGGTAGTCGACAACAAGATATCCGAACCCTACAACAGTAGCAGCTGCTACGACAAATGATACATGATCGAAACTAACAACGGGTGAATGATACCATGGTAGAGGATGCTCTTATCAGATATGTCGGGACGAACAATGGCTCGGCCAGGGTGATCGTATCGTGAGCGACGTGGGGTGGCTGGCCGTCGTCGGGATCGCCTTCGGCGCACAGCTAGCCGTGTTGCCTGGCGAGAAGGTCCAGTTCATCATCGCGGGCCTCTCGACCCGGTACCACCCGTTGCTCGTCGTCTCGGCGGCCGGCACTGCATTCGCGGGATGGACTGCCCTCGAGGTCGTCTTCGGACAGCTGGTGCAACAAGCTCTCTCGGGGACCGTCCTCGCGCTGTTGACAGCGGGAATGTTCGCGCTGTTCGCTGTCCTGTTGGTCCGCTCAGCACCCACGGAAAACGACGCTACGGTAACCGACGGCGGTGCGTTCGATGCTGGCAACGAACTGGATGTTCGAATACCTGTGCTCGACCGACAGGTCCCGAACGTTCTCGGCGGTTTTTTGCCGATCTTCGTCATGATGGCTGTCGGCGAGTTCGGTGACAAGACCCAGCTGATCACGATCACACTGGCGAGCAACTACGCTGCGCATCCGACTGCGATCTGGGCCGGTGAGATGCTCGCTATCATTCCTGTAAGCCTCGCAAACGCCTACTTCTTCAACCACTTCTCTCATCGATTCGATCTACGGAAGGCTCACCTCGCGGGGGCGGCGCTCTTCGCCTTCTTCGCGTTCGATACGGTACTCGGCCTCGCAACCGGGTTTTCGCTGTGGGAGACGTTCATCGAGGGCGTCGCAACCCTGCTGACTTGACATATAGCAAGCGGACGCCCGCACCTTTAGGTGCGGGTCCAAGCGATAGGCCGTCTCGTGGACCACCACACCCACCAAAACCAATAGACTTAGGCCGTTTGGGGTCGATTCTCTGGTACGGCAATGAGGCGTTCCAACACCTTCGACGTAGCCCCTCGCTCGGAGTTGGACGGCGAGTTGCTACGGCGGCTATTGGACGCTTCTGCCGCTCTCTGGAACGAACTCACCTACGAACGCCGTCAACGGTTCTTCGACGGCGAATCCGTGTGGGATACCGACGACTACCGCAAGCGGTACGTCGGCGTCCTCGGGTCCGCGACCGCCCAGCAGGTGATTCGCAAGAACCGCGAGGCGTGGCGATCTTTCTTCTCGCTCAAAGAGAAGGGCGAAGCCGCCGGGCCGTCGGGCTACTGGGGCAACGAGGACGACGGCAGGGTATTGCGAACCTATGTCCGCAACGACCAGTACACACTCGAAACCGGCGAGCGGTCGCGCCTCGAAATCCCGGTCGGGTCGGACCTCAAGGACGAGTACGGACTCGGCCACACCGAGCGCCTCCGTTTGGAAGTACGCGGCGAACCGAAGTGGTCGGGCAAGCAGGGCCGTCTCGAATTGTACTACGACGAGTTGGACGACCGATTCAGGGCCATTCAACCCGTGAGCGACTGTTCTCCACGGGACACACCATTAGCCGACGAAACGGCTGCTCTGGACATCGGCGCGAACAACATCGTCGCGGCGACCACTTCGACCGGCCAGCAATTCCTGTACGGTGGACGCGACCTGTTCGACCGCTTCCGCGAAACGACGCGAGAAATCGCTCGGCTACAATCGCTACTCGCCGAGGGTCGGTACACGTCGGAGCGGATTCGACGTCTCTACCGGCGTCGGACGCGGCGGCGCGACCACGCGATGGACGCGCTCGCCAGAGACCTCATCGAGCGCCTCCACGCCGAGGGGGTTTCGGCGGTGTACGTCGGCGCGCTCACCGACGTACTCTCCGCGTCGTGGTCGGTTCGGGCGAACGCGAAGACGCACAACTTCTGGGCGTTTCGCGCGTTCATCGACCGACTTACTTGCACCGCCGAGGAGTTCGGCATCACGGTCGAAGTTCGCTCCGAAGCGTGGACCTCGCGGGAGTGTCCGAACTGCGGGTCGACCGGTCGGACTACCAGGCACCGCGATACGCTCACCTGCGAGTGCGGATTCGAGGGCCACGCGGACCTCACGGCGTCCGAGACGTTCCTGCGACGCCACAGCGACACGACAGTACCACGGCCGATGGCACGGCCCGTGTGCCTCAAGTGGGACGACCATCGATGGTCGGCGTCACCATGCGCTCGCCGTCCCAACGAGGAGCACACGAACCCGCAAGATGCCTCCGTCGAGGTGGGTCAGCGTGACCGACCCCGATCGCGGGGATTCCCCGGCCTTTAGGCCGGCGGAGGATGTCAACACGCTGGTGGAGTTGACTACCATCACCAGGCTGAAATTGAGTTGTTGCGCTAATCGTGTCTGAGTGTATAGTTCCACCGACGGGATTCGTGTAGAGACAGTACCGACGCTTTCGTAGTTTTGATCGATTCAGTATTAGTCGCCAAATATACTTCTCTCCGAAAACCCAGTTGGTGCTCGTCTCCAAACACCCTCGTCGAGGTCGATAGCATCGTTCCACTTCCCGACGATCGTCGCGACGGCGAGATCACCGGTGACGTTGTTCATCGTGGCGATCCGGCCGAGTATCGGATCCACACCGGCGACGAAGCCGACGACCTCTAGGGGAAGTCCGACCTGGTTGAGCACCACGGTGAGCATGACGAGGCCCGCTCCCGGCACGCCTGCCGTCCCGATGCTGATGAGCACGGCGACGAGCAACACCAGCACCTGCTCCGAGAGCATGAGCGGCTGTCCGACCGCGTTCGCGGCGAACATTACCGTGATCGCCTGCCGGAGTGCCGCGCCGTCCATGTTGGCGGTAGCGCCAACCGGGAGGGCGAACGAGTACACTCGCTCGTCGATCCGGAGGTCCTCCTCGGCGTTGGTCATCGTCACCGGGAGCGTCCCGCTGGAAGAGCGAGTCGCGAACGCAGTCACCATCGCATCCCTCGCCCCGGCGAGAAAGGCTATCGGCGAGACGTCGCCAATCACCTGCATCAGGACGAACAGATAGGTGATCGTGATCTGGGCGACGACCGCGAGAGCCACGGCCAGAACGAGCATCCCGAGCGAGGAGAACACGCCGATCCCTTCAGTACCGATCCCGGCCGCCATCAGGGCAAACACACCGATGACGCCGTACTCGAGCACGCCGCGCACCACCACGAACATCGCCTCGGCACCGATCTCGAAGGCCTCGAACAGCGAATCGACACTCTCGGCGTACTCGTCCTGTCGGGCACGAACGTAGGTAAGCGCGATCCCGAACACGATGACGAAAAATACGGTCGCAAGCAGATTTCCCTCTGCCATCGCCGCTACTGGGTTCGTGGGAACGATCCCGAGGACGACTTCGGTGAGGGTGGGTGGGACCTGGGACTCGGCCTCTCCGGCGACGAACTCGACGCCTCGACCCGGCTGGAGAACGTTTGCAACGACGAGTCCGATGATCCCCGCCATCGTGGTCGTCAGCGCATACAGACCAACCGTTGCGCCCCCGATGCGACCGAGTCGGGCCGGGGAAAGCTGGCGGATCCCGGTAAGGAGAGTGAACACGATGATCGGGACGATCAGCATGTTGAGCAATCGCAAGAAGAGATCGCCGAGCGGACTGAGGACGCTCATGCGGTCGCCGAAGAGGAGACCTGCCGCTGAGCCCACGACGAACGCGAGGAAGATTCGATACACGAGGGGGGTCGACTGATATCGCTTCCAAAGCGAGCCGAGAGTACGATTCATATACGGAGATAGTTTGCCACCTTCAAACAGGTCCGCTTTCCGTCTGTATCTGCAGGGATCTATGACGAACTGATCAGATGATCGTGACAAGTACTGGTGAGCGACAATCCACAGTTTCAGCGACACTCTCCGGAGAGACATAGTCCGTACTTGAATGTCCGTGACCGTCTATCACGATCTGATCGATGTGGTGCTGTTCGGCGTAGTCGACGATCGTTTGAGAGGGGCGACCAATTTTCGTTGTGGTAGACAGTCTGACGCCGTACTCACAAGCCATCCTTTGGACATCGGTAATGAGTGAGGTCACCGTGTCGTGGCCTTTTTCGTAGTAGCTCTTGAGCTCACTTTCTAAGGTTTGTGGAGCAAGATGGCTGACCTCGGCAGAATCGATGACATGAAGGACCGTTACCTCAGCACACGGATGCTCAGACAATATGTACGCTAAGCTCTTTTTGGCTTGAAGAAACTCATCCACCGGCACGAGCACGCGTCTTGTCATGTATTTTAGTCGGTGATCCGTGCTATTCAAGGGTGATAGCGATTCTCAACGTGTGAGAATTACGCCGATGTGTCTGTGTCGGAAGCGAACCACACTATGGCCAGAGACCGCGTGCTTCGTGGGCTTCTGCGAGTCGGGAGAGCGCAACGATGTACGCGGCATCACGCCACGACACACCTCGCTCATCGACTTCCGACCGAACTTCCTCCCATGCCGCTAGCATCTCTTTTTCAAGTTCGTCGTTGACGCGTTCGAGCGACCACGACCGGCGGTTAATATCTTGCAACCATTCGAAGTAGCTCACGGTCACGCCACCAGCGTTGGCAAGGATGTCTGGAACGACAGGGATATCCCGGTTGTCGAGGATCGTATCGGCTGCGGACGTCGTCGGGCCGTTTGCTCCCTCAATGATGATACTTGCTTGGATCGCGTCGGCATTCGCTTCGGTGATGACGTTACCGACCGCGGCCGGGATGAGGACATCCACATCGAGCTCGAAGAATTCGTGGCTCGGCAGGACGTCATCGGCGTGTTTGGTGACTGCTTCCGGTTCTTCATCGTGTGAGGGGATCGCTTGGACGTCGAGTCCATCAAGGTCGTAGACGACACCGTTCACGTCACTCACAGCGGCGATAGTTGCGCCCCAGTCATCGAGTAACCGAGCCGCGCTCGCACCAACGCTGCCGAAGCCTTGGACCGCAACCGTCGTTCCCTCTAACGAGCGGTCGTAGTAGTCACACACCTCGCGAGTGATGATCGCGACACTCCGACCGGGGGCTTCACTCCGACCGTAGCTTCCACCGACGACAGGTGGTTTCCCGGTGACGACACCCGGAGTGGTTTCGGCCTGCTGCATACTGTAAGCATCCATGATCCACGCCATCGTCTGTTCGTTGGTGCCCATATCAGGGGCTGGAATGTCCCGGGTCGGGCCGATGGCGTCTCGTATTTCCTGCGTGAACCGTCGAGTAAGGCGCTCCTCTTCGCCAGAGCTCAGTTCCTTTGGGTTAGCGACGACACCACCTTTCGCCCCGCCGAACGGGAGATCCAGAACGGCGCATTTCCACGTCATCCACATCGCTAACCCAACGCACTCGTCATGGCTGACACCGGGATGAAACCGAAGGCCACCCTTGTACGGTCCCCGGACGCTATCGTGCTGTGCACGGTACCCGGTAAACACCTCGACGGTCCCGTCATCCCGTTCGAGCGGAACCGACACCTCGTGAACCTTCGCTGGATGGTTGAGTCGCTCGACCGTATTTGGATCGATATCGATGTGACTCGCTGCACGCGCGAGCTGGCGACGGGCCGTGTCCAGTGCGGACTCGAATTCGGTCGGATCAGCCGGCTCCTCGGATGCACGTCCTTGTTGGGTTGATTCTGAGGCCATTGTTATTCGAAGGGAACCAGGCGGTTCCGTAGTTCACTGCCACAATCAGCACAGAGGCCGGGGTTCGATTCGGCCATCACGATCGTCCCACACTCGAAACACTCATACGGCGTTTCAGCCTGAGTATCGAAGTCGACATCTCGTGCCATTATCGGATAGTACGAACCAGTAGCAAATGTGCGGCTTTGTTAAAAGACGAAACTCGATCTCGATATGGAGTTCGTTATTGAACCCATCTATCCTGTGGTGGCGGCGGCTGGAATTCCGATATCATCGAACAGTGCGGAAAACAGCTTCCGCTGGACAGTTCTGGCGTGCCGATAGAATGCTGGCGGGGAGATTCCGAGGGTGTCTGCGACCTCTTCGCCCGTGCTTTCGCGTGGTGACTCGAAAAACCCGCTGTAGTACGCTGTCTGGAGCACTTCTAACTGCCGTTCCGTCAACCGGTCGAAAAACTCCGCGTGAAGATTGCGGGACGATGCGCGTTCGACTGTCTGTTTCGATTGGAGTTCGATATCCGTGAACGTCTCGGTGATGACTTGGTGTATGTGCCGAACGTCGACGCTACTCGGGACATCAACGACGAGCGTCGTGGTCTCGCCGTCGGCTGTGCTGCTTCGAAGTACGACTCCGTGATCGGCAAGATCGCGCGCGAGAAACGGTTGCGAGAGGTGGAGTCGAAGCACCGCTTCGTCCTCATCATCACTGATACGACGGACGTCGTTGATCGACACCAGGTTCTGTGCAGCGGCGACGACGGACTCGACAGTAGCACCCGTCACACTGATGAATACGTACACCCCCTCGGCAGCTTGCTGAATTCCGCCTTGGTAGGTGAGAGTACAGTCCGCTCGTTGTGCGAGCCGGGAAAACACGAACGCTGGATCCCGTACCTCGAACTCAAGGCGCGTATTCGACGTGGTTAGCAGCGCGTTCTTCCGCTCGACTGCGCTTGTCGCCGAGGCGATCGTCTCGCCAAGCTCCGTGAACACAGCCTGGGTCATCTCATTGAACGCATCGGGGGTGTCTGCGTAGACAGCCAGGACGCCATACTTGAATTCATCGTAAGCCAGCGGCACACTCAGCACGGAGAGGTACTCACGCGAGAGTGCCTCCTTTCGCCATGGCTCTTCGCGCAGTCGATCGGCTACGTTTGACACTAACTGTACTTCCTGTGTGGTTGCAGTCCGCCCTGCTGGATCCGTCTCCTCTGGTCCGACCGGGAACGACGTACTGTCCAGATACCCCTGTTCCGCCCCGTCCCAGACTCGTGGTTCCAGCGTCTCGGTGATCGGATCGGTTTCACCGATCCACGCGAACGTGAATCGCTCCTCCGTCGTCAGCAGATTACAGACAGCGTGGTTGATTTCCTCGCGCGTTTCCGCCTGGACGAGCGCCTGATCGATCTCCCGAATGATCTCGTTGATGCCGTTGACCTGGGTGAGTTGGCTGTTTCGTTGCTGGAGTTCCCGATCCTGCTTCCGGAGTTGGCTTTCGCGTTTGACCCGATCAAGGGCGGCCTCAGTTGTTGCTGCGAGCAGATCAGTGAGTTCTCGAAGTACCTCGTCGAATTGCCCGACCGTTTCAGCGGCGGCGATGAACACCCCGTGGTCACCGAGCGGGATGTACGCCCCACTTCGGATGTCAGTCGCTGGGTTCTCGAGACGGTCAGAGTCATGGACGTCAGCGAAAAACCGGGTGTCGTTCTCGACGAAACAGTGGCCCGTGATGGTTTCATCGTCCGCACGCAACGTCGGAAGCGGTCCGTTCAGACGTTCCATCCCGCTTGAAGCGGCGACCGGCTTAAGCTCGTTCTCGTCGGCCTCGAAAAGATACACGGCGCTCGCATCCAGATCGAGAACCGTGGCTGCATCATCGACGACGCGTTGGCTTATCTCATGATTGGTTTCGGCGTACTGGAGTTCGCGCGTTGTCTTGTGAAGCCCGGCCAATGCTTCCTCGCGTCGTTTGCGCTTTGTGATGTCGCGACAGCTGTAGAGGAGTGTTCCATTTTGGATCGACACCTCTCGTACGTTCACCAGCAGGGTATGTTCGCGGCCTGCCTTGTCGGTGGCCGTGCATTCGATGTTCTTCAATACGCCGTCGTCGCCCAGTTCGTCCCGGTCGAACAATCCGTCGCCGAGAAGGCGGTCGATCGTGCCGAGGTCGTTGATCTCGTCGGCAGTATAACCGAATATGAAGTGAACATTGGGACAGACGTAGGTGAATTCGCCAGCATCGTCGGTGATGAGGATCGTGTCGGTCATGTTGTTGAGCGTGATCCGGTGGAGTTCTTCGGACTCACGAAGCTCGTGTTCAAGCGAAACTCGCTCGGTGATGTCTACCCCTTCAACGATGATCGAGACGATCGTCTCAGTTTCGTCCCGAACGGGTCGAACCGAGAGCTCGAGCGTCTGTGACGGAGCATCTTCAGGTTCGCGGGTGACGGTAGATTGAGTGAATTCGCCAGCGATAGCTTGCTCAACGATTTGCTGGATAGTCGTTTGTGTCCCATCGGATTCCGACCACCACGGTAGCGTCCAGAATGACTCTCCAACGATTGTGTCAGCGTCTGGTTTGATCATCTCACGCGCCCTCTGATTGACCCGTTGCAGCGATCCGTTCGGGTCGAGCACCCAGGTGGCCGTTTGGGTATCGTGAAAGATCGCGTCGAACTGTCGTGCTCGATCTCGCTGAGTGATGGTCCGCCGGGATGTGCGCACGGCTCGGGTGAGCCGCGTTAGGATGTCGTCTAGGATATCGTCAATCGGGGGTGAAATGACGATATAATCGGTCACGTCCGCAGCGATCGCTTTACTGGCGACAGCTTCGGTGCCGGACGCCGTACAGAGCACCACCGGAAGCGTCGCTGTTTCGTTGCGAATCGTTCGAAGCAGTTCGAGTCCTGTCTGGTCATCTATCTCGTGTGCGGTGATGACACACTCAATCGGATGCTCGTCGAGAACAGACATTGCGGCATCCAGAGTCTCAACCGTCCGGACCGATGCTCCCCGATGGGTTTCGAGCGCGTTTGCAAGAGGGGCGACCCAGTCAGCTGTTCCAGCGAGAAGCAGATGAGCCGATTCCAACGTACCTGTGGAGGACGCCATGTGCTAAAGATGTGGTCCCGACCATGTTCAAGACACCGGAACCCAACCTACCATATTGACAGTCATTTCGCGTAGAACTGCTTGAATCGCTCTCTGTAGGTTAGTGCCCTGTGATTTCGAGACCGACGACGCCAACGATAATCAGTCCGATGAATCCGAAACGAGCCACGCTTGAGGATTCGTCGAAGAGGAGAACACCAAGGATAGCCGTTGCGGCGGCCCCGATGCCTGTCCAGACTGCGTATGCGGTTCCGATTGGGAGCGACTGGACTGCCTTCGCTAGCAGCACCACGCTGATCGCCATCGAGACGATCGTGGCCACACTAGGGACGAGGTTCGTGAATCCGTCGGAGTACTCAAGGCCGATTGCCCAGCCGGTTTCAAACACTGCTGCAACGATGAGGTACACCCATGCCGAAACCATCTAGAAAACGACCAAGCATCGCGGTATAGTGGTTGTGGAACAGCTATTGAACTTTCGCTCTCACGAAACACATTGTTGATAGGAGCCGTCCGGCGATTTTGTTCTGCGGTGAGTTGATCTGGAGAGAGCGGCAGCTCCTTCGGCGGGTCAACCGAGGGTTCTACGGGCTCGGAGCGAATCCCGTTATTGCCACCAACAAACTCCTTCACAAGAGCGTTGTACGCTACTGCGTACGAGTCACCCGCTCAGAGATCTTTTCGTTCTTAGTGTGCAAAATAAGCCCCGTGCCACGACTACCCTCACGGCCCACAGGGGGCCGGAGGGCTGGCAGGATAAGAACCAACCTTTGTCGCATCACCTTGCCAGAGCGGGGAGACGGTCGAGTTATCACCTCCTCTAATGCAGCATGTCGAGCAGGAAAACCGAGAGGAACCCAACAAAGAACAGCGTCGTCGATACCGGCGTCTCGGGGACCTTCTGGGCTTTCACGAGCAGTTCCTCGGTGACTAAATACAGTAGGGCCGCCGACCCGAACGCGAGTATGACCGCGATGGGAGATCCAGTCACCCCATCCAGTGCCAACACGCCGATGGTTACGCCCGCCGTCAGCAACAGTCCGAATGCCGCTGGAACCGCGAGTTTCCGTAGCGTGGAGACACCGGAGGGCAGCGCGACGACGCCAGCGACGCCCAGAAAGAGCACCTCGATGGCCAGCGCCACGGCGATGAGGATGCCCGTCGCGGCCTCTGTGAGGAACGTGACGCCGATGAGTACCCCGTCGATGAGCATATCGATGCTGACCGTGATGAGCAGGCTCGCAGCGCCCGCGAAGCTCCCGCCGATGTCCCGCTTCTCGATGAGCTTGCTCAACCGATGAATCCCGAGCATCGCCGCAACCCCGAGAGCGAACCCGACGACGACTACGACCGGCGCTCGGTCGTGGATGTCCGGTAACAGCTCGGCCGCAACGGCGGCGATGACGACGCCAGCTGCGAAATGCTGGACATTACTCTCCATCTGCGGCCCTGGAGGTCGGTACACGGCGACTATGCCCCCGACCATCGCGGCCACGACGGCCAGCATCGTGTACGATAGGGCCTGAACGAGCGTCCCGACCATTCGATTGTGTCCCCTGATCGAACCATGATAAATCCGGTTGGTTTGACCTCAAACGAGCGCCTCAATGTCCGTCGCCGGTCGGTCGATGGCACGGGGACGGGCGGGGGATGGTGGCTTCCTGGGTCCGTATCGGGGCTGGCGGTGGGTAAATATGGCCTCGGTCTCGATCGCTCCAACACGAAACGGCCCACATTGTCGAACGATATCGTCTCGTCACTCGACATTTCGCCGAGTCTCGTTTGCACCCGTATCCAGTGGCTCGAATCGAACGATGGGATCCAGGATCCCACGCCGGTGTCGACGACGAGGAGGCGTGCTGCCAGTTGTTCACGTTCATTATCTGTGCGGCCTCCCCACGGAGTATGCGTATCGCTGGAAGATCGAGCGCGGTCACAAGGGGTGAAACGATTCACGACCGCGACGATGTGAGGAGCGATGCTGCTTTGTTTCGATCTTTTATTGTTATTGATTGCTTCGCCTCACCGTGTTCCACAGACCCGATGAGAGGAACGAGTACAAACGCTTTTTATCCAGAACGGCTGAAAATTGTCACCAGCTCACGATGGTTTCTTTCTCTGAGTTAATATCGGAGATCTAATTCTCTCGGAGAATTCGACGCTTGCTGAATCGGGGATCTATGAGACAACTGGCTGCCGGGTGATCGCTGTCACGGATGATTCCGGGTTCTCAAGCACTATCGACCCCCAACGGGAGTTCACAGGTGACGAACGGCTCGTGGTTGTGGGAACCGACGAAGCGGTTCACCAGTTCGAGAAGCGGTTCGATGTCTCGTCGACTGAAGCGGTCTCGTGAGTCGATATGAACATGGGGGTAGAAGGCGGTCGAAGAGTTATCAGGGTGAGTAATCACTGCGGTAACGTGAACGCTTACAACCCGAACGCGAATATGACTGGACCGGAAACAGTGAGCCATGCCTCTGGGTGACAGCGCAACGATACTCGTGCCGGTCGACGTTACGGCCGACGATCGGCCTGCTCGCCCCCTCGTCGATCTCTGTCGGTCGGTCGATGTCGTCCTGCTCGGGTACTATCCGGTACCGGATCAACTCGCTCCCGCACAGCTGAAACAGGATCACGAAACCGACGCTCAAGCAACACTGGAGGAGACCGCCGACAGATTCCGGGATAACGGAATCGACGTCACGGACATTCTCGTGTTCACCCACGACCGAGAGGACACTATCGACCGCGTCGCCAATGAGTACGACTGTGATGCGGTTCTGGTCTTGAGCGAGACGGAGCACATTGAACAGATACTTGCCCCGATACGTGGCGACACGAATCTCGAACGAATCGTCTCACTCCTCGAGGCCCTCATGCAGACGAGCGACGCGTCGGCCACTTTCTTCCATTCCGTGGCGGAAGACAGTGATCCGAGTCACGGAGAGTTTCTCGTACGAGGAGCCGCCGACCGACTTGCGGAGGCGGGAATCGACCGGGATCGGATCGATTGGCAACTATCGGAGGAGGAGTCCCCCCACGATGAAATCGTCGAACTCGGGCAGGCGTATGACCTCTTAGTCCTCGGTGAAACGAAACCGTCGCTTCGCGACCGTATCCTCGGAGCGGTCCCAACCCGAATCGTCGATGAGGTAGACAGACCAGCCTTCATCGTGAGGGATGTCGAGTAATGCCGCTCAGCGTGGTCCAGGCAGCCAAACACCGAATACGCTGCGCCCGGTATCCTCCCGTGATTCACTTGCCCGCTCTACTGTCAACCGAATGTTGCAGCCGATCACAACCGACCGATGACACAACAGTGGTGAACGGATGAGTGAGGAAGCGGGCCAATTAGAACGCAACCTCGGTTTTCTCGAGGCGATGACGCTGGGCGGCGGGACGATGATCGGAGCCGGTATTTTCATTCTCCCTGGGCTTGCCGCGGAGGGAGCTGGACCCGCGAGCTCGATCTCCTTTGTGATCGCTGGCGTCGTCGCACTGCTTGCGGCGGTGTCGCTATCGGAGCTAGCAACTGGAATGCCGATCGCTGGTGGCAGCTATCACTACGTCAACCGCGCGCTCGGCGGACTCTTCGGTAGCATCGTCGGCTGGGGAATGTGGTCCGGATTGATGTTCGCAAGCGCCTTCTACATGATCGGATTCGGCCAGTACATCGTCGTGCCGCTTCCGTTCCTCGATGGACGAGTGCTCGTCGTTCTGTTGGGACTCATCGGGTTGGGGCTGATCACCGGGATCAACTTCTACGGCACCGACGAGTCCAGTGGCGCACAGAACCTCATGATCGGTGCGGAACTCGTGGTCGTTCTCGCCTACGTCGCACTCGGGGTGTTCTTTATCGAGCCCGGGAACCTCCAGGACTTCGCGCCGACGGGACCGTCGGGAGTACTCGCAACGACGGGGATCGTCTTCGTGACGTACCTCGGCTTCGAGATAATCGCCACTGTCGCCGGAGAAATCGAGGAGCCAGGGCGGCTTATTCCGCTGACGATGATCCTTTCGGTGGTGTTGGTGACTATACTCTACGCGGCGATCATGATCATCAGCACCGGTGTCGTGCCGTATCAGGAACTAGGGGATTCGTTCGTCCCGGTGTCGGAAGTCGCATCGATCACTATGCTCGGGGTCATCGGAGTGGCAGCCGTCACGATCGCTGCGGCGATCGCGGCTATCTCGAGTTCAAACTCGTCGGTCCTCGCCGCCTCACGAGTCATCTACGCGATGGGACGTGATGGCTTGATGAGCGAGCGGTTGAACGTCACCCACGATCGGTTTGCCACTCCCCACCGAGCGATCATGGCGACCGGTGGAGTAACGGGACTGCTGATTCTCGTCGGACTCCAAGTACAGGAGATCGTTGCCCTGTTGGCGCAAGTAGCTAGTTTCAGCTTTCTCGTCACGTACGGATTGGTGCATATCGCTGTCGTCGTCTTCCGTCGTGCCGATCCTGACGTCTACGAACCGGACTTCGAAATTCCGGCTGCCCTGTATCCGGCTGTGCCGGTACTCGGCGTAGTGATGACCTTCGTCATCATCTCGCAGATGGAACTGCAGGTCATCCTCGTTGGGTTCGGGGTCGTCATCTTCGGCGTTGTATGGTACGTCGTCTACGTTGGAGGACAAGCGATAGAAACAGGGCTTATCGACGATGCGTTCGAGGATCCCGTTCAGGCGGCGATAGCCAAACTTCCAATAACAAGCAACGTCCCGGAAACCGTCGAACCATATCGGGTGGTCGTGCCGGTAGCGAACCCAGAGACACAACGCGAACTCTTACGGCTCGCTGCCGCCACCGCGCGTGCACACGCTGATGAGGGAACACCCGAGCTTATTGCGATCAACATCATCGAGGTCGATCCATCGACCGAGCGGAATATCGCATCCGAACGGCTCGAACATCAGCGAACTCTCCTCGCAAACGCCCGTGATATCGCGGCGGAGATGCACGTCGATCTCCGAACCAGTGCGATAACTGCCGAACAGGCTGGTGAGGCGATTCTCGACGTCATCGAAGAGGAGACAGCTGACCAAACCCTTCTGGGTTGGTCCGGAACGCTGGATCGAGAGGAGCACGCGTTCAGTTCGACGATCGATCCGGTCGTCAAGCAGGCTCCGTGTGATGTCTCACTCGTTGAGATTCAGCAGCCGTCGATCGGAACACCTGTCGCGCTGGCGGGGCCGGGACCACACTCTCCTGTGGCCGCCCGACGTGCTGTCGATTTCGCAACTGTTGATGAGACCATCCCGACTCTCCTCAACGTCCAACCACCGAATAACGATGGCGACATCACGCCGACTGAACGGGGAACTGCGGCGATCCGATGGGTCGCTGAACGGGCGGGCCTCGCCCCTGACGAATACGAATCCGAGGTCATCATCGCCCGAGACGCTGAATCAGCGATTCTCGACGCTGTTGAGGAATACGATACTGTGTGTGTCGGGCTCTCCGAGCAACGAGATATCTCACGAATTCTGTTCGGATCGATTGCAGAGCGTATCAGTCAGGAAGCTACAGGAAACGTTGGTATTATTCGTGGCACCAAACGCCTCGACCAATCTGGAATCGACGACCCACTCGCGCTGGTCGATGACCCCGAGACCATATTCGCCCAAAAATGACAATGAGCCAGCCATCATTAATGCATAACGCTCTTACGAAGCACATTATTGGTAGGGGGCCGTCCGGCGGTTTTGTTCTGGATGAGTTGATCTGGAGAGAACGGCAGGCTCCTTCGGCGGGTCAATCGAGGGTTCTACGGGCTCGGAGCGAACCCCGCTATCGCCACCAACAATCTCCTTCATAAGAGCGTTGAACATTATTTCAAATGTACATCGCATATCACCGTGCGTGGAATACAGCGATAATCTGGTAGACATATACAACTGTTCCGATGAGCGTCAGTAGCTCTCCGGTCAGAATCAGGAGCCTCAGTGGAACGACAAGGCCAACCACTTGAATGAGAAGACCACCAGCAAGGCATCCGATAGAAAGCAAGGCGGCGTGATTGGACGCCCCCCGAAAAGTCCCGATAGCGGGAGGATAGAATTGGTATGCGACGCCGACGATGGTGAGTCCCAGAAAGCCGAGCACATTGAGTCGAAAGTGAGCGAGCGCCAACGACGGCGTAAGGTGGCCGAGCGCGAATGACAACCCCAGTATGATCGCTAGTACGCCACTCGCTACGCCGGTGAGCACGCCGTAAAATCCGACACGTCGGCGCTCCGACCGGACGAACAGCACCCCATATACAAGGGCGAATCCGATCACAGCTACGGCTTCAATAACCGCGCCGAGTGCGAACCACGTACTACTGCTGCCGAGCGTCGTTGCGAGGAGTAGCGGTCCGAGCGCTCCCGCTGGAAGCACAAGGATGACGAGTCGTGCGGGTGGGGAGGCAACCAGAAATCGCGGAAGCAATCGAAATCCGAGAGCGAAGACAAGCATTGTCGCCGTTCCCGCCGCGAGCAGATGGGAGACGCGTGGAAAGTACCCGTCAAAGAGCATCGGGAGAGTAGTGTGGATCGCGACCGCTTCGTATGAGCCGATCGCCAAGTAGCCCAGTGCGACCGGAACGAACCCGTTTGCAACCCGATCTACTGAGCGTCGGTCGGCGTTCGCTTCCCCCGTTCCAGTCGCTTCTCCAGTGAGATTTCCACGGATCGTCCAGAGGAGGCCCACGAGAAACACGCCGACACCGAGTCCCCAGAGGATCGCACCAATGGGCTCAAGCCACTCCAAACCCGGTAGAACTGACGAAACGGCAAGACTACATGTTCCACCGACCGTGAGGGGAAACTGTACCGCGGGCGCACGAGTGATTTCGAGTTCACGTTCGAAATACGACGGGACGAGCGAGTAGGCCTTCCCAAAGATCATGTGGAGGACGAACCCGAACATGCCGAGCAGCACCTCCGTTCGGCGCGGGAAACCGACCAGCATACCGATCTGCCACACTAACAGGAACAGAGCACTAATGAGGACATATCGACGCGCCCACCGTGAAACGATGGCTGCGCTCATCCCGCTTCACAACAGATAGACGCTTGCCGCTGCGATCGGGATGTATTTGTCACAATCATCGATTGACTCGTTCGATAGTTGAGACTCGACCCATCTATCCGTCGTCTGCTTGTGGATCGAACTCATCGCGCCGAATCCCTGCTCTAACAGGATCGTGTTCGGCGTCCGACGGCGGTGGGGCCGTCACCAGTAATGCTTCCAACTCCGTGTCATCGGCCCTCACTCCTCGATCGGTCCCTGCTTTCACGACGACAACGTCGCCTGGCTCAACGATGTGCTCCTCTGACCCTTCGCGGATCACACCAGTTCCTGACTGGACAGCGATCGTGACGTCGCTGTCGGGGGCATGGACCGGAATGAACTGTCCTGGCCCGAAGTAGCCGAGGGCGACCTTCATCCGCTCGCTCTTTGAGACGGTCTGAGCTGCGAACTGTTCGTCGTTGTACGCGCGTTCTGTATCGAAATCAGTGCTAACCATCTATCTTATATCAAAAGGGCGTGGTTGGGCCAGATCGCTGCCCAATGTCTGTCGGTGTGACTCCCTGTCCTCCCTCTTCTGATGGGGTAGTACAAGCGTCGTCTCCTGATTCGAGGTACTCATCTTCGAGATCGGCGAGTTCGTCGTTGATCTCACCGCTTCGATGATGCATCGGATGAACGCGAACACTGACGAGATCGTATTCATGACGTTTCGTCAACCCGTTCCACGCACGGAACGAACCGACCGTAAGCGTGTGGCTCTGCGGACAGAACGGTGTCGTTGGGGTGAACTCGGCATGAAGCGTCCGTTGGTCGTCGACGTCCTCCGCATACCGATAGCCAGCACTCGGATGACGGTGGTCGAGATTGAGTTGAGCGAGGTTATAGCCGAAGGTCATGTCGTAGACTCCCCGCTCTTCGAACAACTGTTTCGTCAGGCTGTGGAACGCCGCGTGATCTTCTTGTGACAGTAGGTCTTGGCCGTCGAGAAACGTTCCTGGCTCCGGAAGATGGTCGGGAACGAACTCGTCGTACGTGTCGAAGATAGCGTCGTCTGATCCCGAGAACGGTGACGGGAAATCGGACATAGCTGCGTGTTGGATGCGAGCGAGTGTAGGTGCCGTCCCGAACCTGTTCGGGTTACCCGGGTGAATTTTGCCACCCTCCACAACGAATTCCTCTCTCAGGTGGCCGATTGACCAAATCGTGTAAGAATTGCGGAAGTTACTTCTCGACAGCAAATGATGTTACGTCTCTCGGTTGTGGTCCTCACACACCCCAAATCCATTCGGGTAAAGACATTAATTGATGACCCTCCATCCACTGATGATGTCAGCAACCAGTTCGATGTACGAAGACATCGGTGGTAACGAGGCTATCGAAGCAGTAGTTTCGGATTTCTACAAGCGCGTCCTCGACGATCCCCTTCTGGAACCATACTTCGAGGAGACCGATATGGACGCTCTCTTCGCTCACCAGGTCCAGTTCGTCAGTGCTGTGGCCGGTGGTCCCGTCGACTACGAAGGCGACGATATGCAGAATGCTCACGAGGGAATGGCCATTACCGAGGAGGCGTTCTCACACGTTGCCGGGCATCTCGCGGACGCTCTCCGCGCGAACGGTGTCTCAGAACCTCATGTCGAAACCATCATTGAGGAAGTCGCGACGCTCGAAGACGACGTCGTCGGCCAGTAGCACCCTGTAACAACTCTCTCCCAGCCAACCGGAGTGACCGCATGGCACTGCTAGATTGAGGTTGAACTGAGCGGAGTTCTTCGAGGCGGTTGGAACCATGCTCGAAGAACTCCAGGTAGAGGTCACGAACTGCTCGGATGTGCCGTTTTTGGACACGGATCGGACGAGCACGCCAGCCTGGTTGATCAGGCTGGCGTGCGCTGCTCACGCCGCCGCAGCGTCGCTGGCGGAGTGCTGCGACCTCTGCGAGTGGTTCGGCGTCAGCCGAACCCGAGCCGCCATCCACCACTGGTACCAGTCATACGCTGAACACTACGACCAGGACTTCACCGCCGAACCTGATCGTGTCGCCGTCGACGAGAAACAGATCCAACTCGAAGAAGAGCGGAAGGTCTGGCTCTACGCCGCTATCGATGTCGATTCGAAAGTCGTGCTCCACGCACGACTTTCTCAAAATCGCGGCACCGAGCCCGCAACGACATTCTTACGCGAACTCAAAGAGGAACACCGCGTCTCCGACGCGGAGTTCCTCGTCGACGGCATGGGCTACCTGACGGCACTGGCTAAAACCGATCTTCTCGGCGACCTCAACTACTCCGACCGGAACATCGTCGAGAAACTGTTCCAGACCTACACCATGCGTGTCGGTCGATTCCACGAGACGTGGAACGGCAGTCAGCCAAGCGCCGAGCGCTGGCTGACTGCCTACACCGCCTACTACAATCGTCTCAGGAGCCACCAAGCGCTGGAGAATCAGCCGCCGATCGAAGCGCTCGAACGGGAGGGCTCAATCTAGCAGTGCCGACCGCATACATGTGTACTCGAAGCCCGATCAAAAACACCTATGAAGCTCGAGTGCGTGTAGCGCCGTTCCCAGTCGCTGAGAATTGGGTTCGCGGTTTATTCTCTCACTTCTCGAACGATCAACTGTATCATGACCGACCGTATCGGCGCACCCGGCACGGGTATCTCGCGGCGTGAATTCCTGGCGGCAAGCGGTGGTGTCGGCACGGCAGTGCTGGCGGGCTGTACGGCAATCGACCAGAAATCGTCGACGAACCCGACCCTTGGGGACCCACCGGCAAACGTGAGTGGCGACGGCGGTAAACTCCCGTACACGTCCCCACCCGAGGTCGTGCAGGTCGACGAACAGGGTGGGAAGGTGACGCTCAGCACCCAGCAGTGCAGACACGCGGTCCACCCGAAGGAGACGATGGGCGGACCGATTGAGCTCCCCCAGGTTTGGGCGTTCAAGGCCGACGACGGTCCCGCGAGCGTTCCAGGGCCGATCCTCCGCACCACCGAGGGCAACGACATGGAGGTGACGCTGGACAACTCGAACGGGATGCGCCCGCACACGGTTCACTTCCACGGGTCTCAGACCACGTGGAAAAACGACGGCGTGCCGACCACGACCGGCATCGAAGTCGGCCCCGGTGAGAAACACACCTACACCATCCCGGCGAACGTCCCTGGGACCCACTTCTATCACTGCCACTATCAGACCCATCGCCACATCGACATGGGGATGTACGGGATTCTTCGGATCGATCCGAAGGGGTACGAGCCCGCCGACAAGGAGTACTTCATGACGGTGAAAGAGTGGGATTCGCGACTCAACCGGATGATGGCCGGCGAGGACGCCCAGTACAGCCCGCGGCAACGCAACCCCGACGTGTTCACCATCAACGGAAAGAGCGCGCCGCGGTCCTTCCACCCTGAGGATGGCTCGCCGATCATCGTCGACAAGGGCGACTCGGTTCGAGTCCACCTCGTCAACGGCGGGTACATGGCCCATCCGCTCCACACCCACAACCACCGCTTCGAGGTGGTCGAATCCGACGGTGGCCAGATCCCTGAAGCCGCACGATACACTCAAGATGTCGCCAACATCGCCCCTGCGGAACGCCGCACCATCGAGTTCACCGCCGATGCTGATCCCGGTATCTACCTCCTGCATTGCCACAAAGTCCACCACGTGATGAACAGGGACAGCTATCCTGGCGGGATGCTCGGGGCGATCGTCTATCGCGAGGCAATGAATTCGGACATCTTCGCCCAGCTCATGGAGTACGCCGGCTACGACGGAGAGTGATCTCAATGGAAGCAACGAGAGTACAACCGAGTGCGAGGCAGGTCGACCGGCGAGGGTTCCTGAAGGCCGCTGGCGGGACGGCAGTCGGCGTCGGAGCGATCGGAGCCACGGCAGGAACTGCTAGCGCACAGGAAGGAAGCGACGCTGCAGGCGGGTGGTTCGGCGGTGTCAGCAACTACGAGAGCGTCGTCGACAAGACGGGACAAAGCCAAATCGAGATCAGCGTCGGTGCGAAGGGTAACGGCGGGAACTTCGCGTTCTCGCCGCCGGCTATTCGCGTCGACGCTGGGACGACAGTCACGTGGAAGTGGACAGGTGAGGGTGGTGGCCACAACGTGGTTGCCGAAAACGGCGCGTTCGAGAGTGACATAGCAAGCGAGGCCGGCCACACGTTTGAACACACCTTCGAGACGGAGGGGGCGGTCAAATACGCCTGCCTGCCGCACAAGAGTATGGGAATGCGAGGAGCAGTCCTCGTTGGTGCTGATGCGACCATCGATACCGGATCGAAGCAGGCCAGTGGTGAATCGTCGACACCGTACGGTGGCTGGCTCGACGATACCGAGAACTTCGAGAACGTCGTCGATTTGTCCGACCGTGATCGAGTTGAGATTCAGGTGGGTGCAGCAGGCAATGGTGGGAATTTCGCGTTCTCACCACCGGCGATCCATATCAACCCGAAGACGACTGTCGTCTGGCGGCGGATCGAGGACAACACCGCGCTTAGCGTGGTTGCCGAAGACGAGTCGTTCTGGACCGATTTCGACGAAGAAACTGGCGAGGCGTTCGAGTGGACGTTCACCGGCAATCGCGTCGTGAAATACTCCTGTCCGGCGTACGAGGAACTCGGGATGAAGGGGTTGATCGTCGTCGGGAATCCCGATCTCCCGACGATCGGCGAAGTGGTGTCGACGCCGTGGGGCGGCGCGCTGGCCGGAAGCGGTCTGATGGCGGTTCTCTCACCGGTTGCATTCGGCGTGTTCCTTGCGATTCATGGAACTGGTGACGCCGACTCGACCGAAACATCCGACCGACAAGGATGAGATCCCCCATCCCTGGGGGCGTACCAAACGCTCACTCGTGAAGCGGTTCTCGTCATAACGACCCAGTTCCACGCTGACCGATCGGTTTCGGAACAGAAGTAGGGGAGATGGACGGTCTGGGGCTGCCCGACGTTCCGGCACGGGGAAGCCCGCGTGCCTTCTCCACCCCGCGACCCGGCGAGCGACGACTGTCCGGCGGTCCGCTGCTCGCTTCCGCGCCTGACGGACTGCCGCCGGTTAACCGCGGCGAGTCGTCCCTGCAGACGAGTGGCCGTGGACCGCCGCCCCCGACGGACGAGGCTTCGACGTTGGCTTGCGGGGCCCGTGCTGGTCTGTCCGGACGCACCCAGGGTTCGGCCCCCGCTGAAGACCGTGTTGCGGGTGACGAGCAGGGCCTAACTGCCCGACCTAGTCCGATTTGGGGTAAGCGCTTCGGACACAAGCGCTTTTCGCAGGCTCTATTTTCCCAAAATCGACATGTTAGGACTCAGATTCAGGTGTAGTCGAACTGTCGTACATTTCTTCGAACTCTTGCTCGCCGCGGATCAGTTCATCGATGCCTTCACTGAGCGTGACCTCTCCGAACACGGTCGCCCGATAATATGTATATAGTCCGTCCTGTCCTCGCTCGGTGTGCTGGCGCTTCTCAATGAGACCGACATCGACGAGCTTGTTGAGGTGGTAGTGGAGGGTGCTGTCATCGATGGATATCACTTCCTCAAGCTCCTTGGGACTCATTTCCCCGCCATGGACGAGCCGGTAGCAAATCTCGTATCGGGTACGGTGCCCGACGGCGGCGTGCATCTCGAGATACTCATCGAGGCTGAGAATGCCGTCTGTCGGCAGCAGATCTTCTGGGTCATCCGGAAAGTCCCCGCCGATTGTACGCGTTTGATCGATCGCCATCTTGCTCCAGAACACGGGTGGAAGACTCTTAGCCTTTGTCAAGCCAAGAAATTTCGAAAACAGCATCTTTTATATTCGCTCCCGAGCAGGAACCACCCATGTCCGTGGAGATTACGCGTGAACTGATCGCCGAGCGGTTGGGGAGCGTGAAATACGACCGCTTTCTCTTCTACCTGATGGGACCGTACAAGTCATTCAACCTCAGCTACGTCCTCAACGAGGAGGAACGTCGTGAGATCGATATCGAAGACCTCCCTGGGCCGCTGCGCCGAGTCTTCCAGAACAGGGACGAGATCAACGCAGCGCAGACACTCTTACGGCGGGTGGAGGGAGCGCTTCGGATGACTCCCGGTGTGAATGCGTTTCTGGCCCTCGATGTCGAGGTGGACACTAACAATGTAGATGCAGTGACCCAGAGCATCGAGTACACCCGATGCAGCAACGCGACCGCGTTCGTGGTTCCGTTTCTCGGTCACAACTTCGGCGTCGGAGAAGAAGCCGGAAGCATTCTCGAAAACCTCGCAGAAACACACGGTGATCGATTGGTCTTCGTCCATGAAGACGACGTGACGAGTGCGATGATTCGATCGGCGAATATGCGGTGGGACCTGCGAGTCGAGACGTACGAAACTGAAGAAGAACTCGTCGCCACTCTCCGACGATTCGCGGGCGGCATCATGCAACGCGAACGCCGCGGAGACCTCGAAAGTCTGGACTGATCGAGATGCAAGATGAGACTATACCATGTATAGATCCCATGCGTAATTCATATATTTCGACAGTTAGGGCGGCTTGAGCTGTAAAGTAAAGACCATCCATCGCGATTGACCTACAAGCATGTCTCAAGACTCGGATTTTGGACTTATAACCGTGCTCAAGATGCACTACCATGCTGCTCATCAGATGTTGAAAGAGGCATGGGATATGCCGGAAATCGAAAAGGATATGGATATTGTATATTTGGACCAGAAGCAGTGGATCCAACTTTCTGAACAACGCCGAGGCAACACATCTGATCCTGAAATAGCGGAAGTACTGGAGTTGATAGAGCGAACGTCTTCAGCAGGCAAGGCTGTTTATCCGCTTTCTATTATCCATTTGATCGAAACCGCCTCACGATCAGATGATGATAGTCGTATGGATCTTCTTGACCTCATGTGTGATATTTCTAATCTTTACACTATATCTCCGGCTACTGATATAGAAAGGAAGGAAGTAGAGCTATTCGTCGAAAGAGAACAAGAGAAAGATCCAGATGTACGAAACCAGATTTTTCAGAGGGGGATTGCCCATTCCATATTGGGAAAAGACGAGAATGCATTTCAAAATTTGAATGAATTAGATGAAGATAGAGCTGACTTAGTACGCGCTCTTATGCGGTCAAAGTACGGATTTAAGCTGGTATTTGGCCATCAGTCTATGCTACCAAAATTGAGTGATAGAAGCTACGAACTTGAATTGAAGGAATTTGCTGATCAGAGATTGTTCAACTATGATGACTTGGACCCCGACGAATATAAACGATTCATGCGGAGGAACATGGTTGGATACTTTAACGACAATATTCGGCCACTCATCAACCAAGTATGTGATACGCGAGGTGTTGCTGTTAGTATACCTAATGTCGGAGAGATGAGGTCCTGGATCAGGGGCGACGATAATGAAATAGGTGAATTTCTCCGTCAGTTTCCTATGATGTACATCCATTTGACGCTGACCTTTTCACGAAATGTCGAATTAGAGGGTACTATCGATAGAAACGATCTCAATGATCTCATGTCACTAAGTCCTGCAATTGCTTACTCAGACATCGTTTTGACGGAACAAGATTGGACGAGGAGATACTTTACGAGCAATCTCAACCAGGATTTTGACACAATTGTGAGGGATGATCTCCTCAAACTCCCCGAGCACCTTGACTGACTTTGTGATCTCACGCATCTAAACAAGGTCCATAGCACGCATCGGTAAAAAATAATAATATAGATAAATCTAATCAGAGATGGCTGAAATTCGATTGAATAATTTTAAGTTATCTAAATCGTTTCAGGAAGCACACTACCCATACCACTGAACAGAGATCCAAAATACGCTCTCTTTATTTCACACTCTAACTTCAACAAGTCAAAATCTATAATAAGAAAATCCCGAAGATCAGTTAGTAGTCCCTATACCCCCGATTCAGGATTGTCGATACTCGTCGCAAAACACATAGCGATAGGAGACCAAGCGACGTATATGTCTAAGGAGGTGCAGCACGCGTCTACCGTCACCGATGACAGCAGTGGTGGTAAGACTGCTTTCCCAGAGCACGAGATGGATGCCGCCCGCCTCAGTGATCTCCGCGCGATTCTCACCCAGACAAAGGTCCGCCTCCTTCAGCAGATTCTCGCCAGTCCCACCGGTGCGTTGAGCGCCGTTGAGCTTGCCGCACGGAACGACATCACCGAGAGCACCATCCGTGACCACCTCCGCGATCTCGCCCACCGCGACGATTCCATCATTCAGACGATGGATGCCGAGACGGACGATCCCGTTCCAAACGGAATTCCGCGAAAATACTACGCTGTCACCGAATACGGTATCGACTTGCTCAACCAGGTCGGGCTCTACGAACAGATTGGAATTCTCTACGATATGTACGAAGCGGCGGACCTCAACCTCCCCGATGCAGACGATCGTCCAGTCACTATTCATGATATCGAAGCGTATGAGCACCGCCCGACGCCAAACTGGCTGTGAACCTCTTTCACCTACTCAGGGAGCGGAACTTCGAGTGATTCAGGAATGTTCTTGTTACCACAGGCTCACCTACTGTGGTTACTGAACGCCTCTGTCGATATCGGGCCACCACAGGCGACACAGCCCGACGCGAGTAATAGCTCCATCATATCGGCGTCGACTTGGACGTACTCGCCGCAGTGCGGACATCGGAAATCATACCGCTGGCCTGCACCCCTGCTCGTCACGAGCAATCTCTTCGAGTACACCACTACAAAGAGCCACCCACAATTGTTTGGGAGTTAATATCACGATCGGGTGAGAACCGAGTCCATGAGCTTCGACTGAGCGGCCGCGAGGTGTTCAGCAAACGTCGAGACCGTGATATCAAGCGCCCCCGCGACTGTCTCGGCGTTGGCCTCCCGTGGGTGAGCGAAGTAGCCCATATCGTGTGCGACGGTGAGCACCTCGCGCTGACGGTCGGTGAACATGCTCCGATCGATGAACATGAGGTCACTTTCTGCCTCGTCTGCATCCGACCGCAGCAGCCGGCGAACCGATACAGTTTCGAACCGATCCTTGAGATCCCTAATCACAGTCTGAAGCGTCTCGATATCAATTGCAAAGAACGTGACGGTGACCTGGTCACCGTTGACGGTGACGTCCCGAACCGGACAGCCGAGCGCTTCGACTCGGTCGCAGACACAGCCCCGTCTCTCGCGATCGAATCGGTAGACGGTTTCCGAGTCAGTATCGAATACTCGAGTCATCGATCTGATTTCGTCGAGTGCGGTGTCGTCGGAGTCGTCCCGCGTTCTCCCGTTCACCTGTTCGACGGTGAACTCTTCAGTGATGGCTTCGTCCTCTGTCGGTATCGTACTCCGCGTGATGCTGTTAATTGTCGCAGCCGTCTCGGTCCCCTTTGTTGGGAGTCGGCATGAGGCAGGCCCTCCGACCTCAAGTTCGGCGAAGATACCGTCCCCCATACACCGGTGTCGCTTAGCCACTCACTTGAGTTTACTGACGAACATGTTCGGAAGGGCCAATCAGCACGGTAGCAGGGTGGAGCCCGCTTCGTCAGCTAGCCACCGCGGAACGCTATCCCGTCTTTTCGCCGAACAATGGGAAGATGGGAGTAGGGTGGGGGAAGTTAGGACCTGAGGGAGTACTTGAACTCCCCCAGTATGGAGGGAGGGGACTCACACCCCGTTGGTGTCGAGAATTGATATGGTCACGGTGTTCGAGCCTCGGCGCGCACGTCGCCAAACGTATCGACACCGGTGGACCGGGGTGGCGAAGAGAGGGACGAAGTGATGCGAACGAATCAGTGGACCATCCAATGATGAGGCGAGAAACGCTCGTCATTGGCGTGCTCATCGCGCTGGTGCTGCTTCCGATGTGGTACGTCGGGATCCAGGGAGAAGCGACCAGCGAAGAAATCCAGATCGACCAGAGCGTTAGCGAAATCCAGCCCCTTAGTGGCCCGGTCGATCTGCCGAACAAACTCTCACCAAGTCAAGTCGGTGTCATCGTATGGATCGCGTTGTTCGGGCTCTACGGCGTGTTGGCAGGTGCTCATCGCTTCATGAACACCGCTGTCAGACCATCCGATCCAGACGCCGAAGCAGTCGTTTCCGACGGCGGCTACTCCGGGCAGGATGATGCTGAACGTGAACTGGAGCCGCCAGATGAGCGGACGGACGGTGGCGTCAATCGCCCCTCGTGGCTGACCGCGGAGAATCGTTGGCTCGTCGAGTACCACGACGCGACTGGATCGAACGAGGGGATCATCGTGATGGGAGCGCTGACCGTGCTCGCCATCGTGTTTTCGGCACTATTCACAGGTGAGTACCTAACACTGGCCCGGACGCAGTACTTCGGCCTCTACGCGACGGGGCTGTTCCTGTCGCTGGCCGCACTGACCGTCGCGTACTACGCTTGGTTCATGCCACACGTCGAAGTCGCGGAGAAGCGGGAGCACTGATCCATGAGGGACAAAAATCAACCAACTGACCACGAACGACCCACGGCCGAGGACCAATCGACCGACTCGTGCGAGAGTTGTCCGTGCGTTCGCGCTGACGGCGGTGCGGAATCGACACCCAACGACGGTGAGGGTGGGAGACTCGACCGACGAGACATGGCGAAGATCCTCGCCACAGTTGGTGGCCTGACTGCGGTCGGGAGCCTGGCCGCGCCGCTTGCGGGACTGACCCGCGTGTTCGAGCGCGAATACGACGGTCCCATCTATAGCGATAGCGTGCCGCTCGTGGATGCGGACGGCAACCAGATCGGCGAAAACCAGCTGGAGATGGGTGACTTCATGACCGTCTTTCCTGAGCCGCGACCGGGGCTCGAAGATGCGCCGACCTTGCTGGTTCGGTTCCCCGAAGAGGAGTACGCTGAGCCGACGAACCTCGAATTCACCGTTGGGGGCTATGCAGCGTACTCGAAAGTCTGCACGCATGCGGGATGTATGGTGGCCAATCAAGAAGGCCAAACGATGGTCTGTCCCTGCCACTTCGGGAAGTTCAATCCGGTTCAGGGGGCATCGGTCGTCGGCGGGCCGCCGCCCCGGCCACTTCCGCAGCTCCCCATCACGCTGTCCAGCGATGGCTATCTCATCGCCACCGGGGATTTCGACGGAGCAGTCGGGGTACAGGGGTGAGAGCGTATGTTGAACCGCATCTACGGTTGGTTTGACAGGCGATTCGACCTCGAAGACAGCAGCAAGTTCCTCGGGAAGGCCTTCCCGGCTGAAGACTCGTTCCTGCTCGGCGAGGTCGCGCTATTCACGTTTTTCCTGCTGGTGATGACGGGTATCTTCCTCGGATTCTTTTTCGAACCGAGTACTACTGAGGTCACATACGATGGGAGCGTTGCCCAGTATCAGGATCAGGAGCTCCCAGCAGCGTTCGCGAGTGTTCTCTACATCACTTATGATATTCCCTTCGGGATGTTCCTCCGGCGGCTACACCACTGGGCCGCCCACTTCTTCGTGGCCTCGATCGGGCTGCATATGCTCCGCGTGTTCTTTTCCGGAGCGTACCGTAACCCCCGCGAGCCGAACTGGGTTGTCGGCGGTCTGCTCGCTCTGCTGGCCATCTTTGCAGCGTATACTGGGTACTCGCTGCCGTTCGACGAGTTCGCCAGCACCGCGACCGGCATCGGGTATAGCATCGCCAACTCGATACCGATAGTTGGTGATATCATCTCAAAAATCGTGTTCGGGGGAGAGTACCCTTCCAGCGCTACTCTTCCACGGTTTTACTTCCTGCATGTCTTTGCCATCCCAGTCGCCATCATGGCGCTGATCGGGGTTCATATGGCGATACTAATCCGACAGAAGCACACCGAAGGTCCGCGGAGCAGCGACGTAGCGGGTGAACAAACGGTTGAGAAAGATGACGATACGTACGTCATTGGCTTGCCCGCGTTCCCGAATCAGGCCGCAGTAAGCGTCGTGGTGTTCTTCCTTACCCTGGCGTTCGTCTCCCTACTCGCTGGATTTCTCCCCGTCCACAACGTTGCAGCGTACGGCCCTAATGATCCAGCGAGCACGCCCGAGCTCATCATGCCCGACTGGTTCTTGATGTGGGTGTTCGGCTTCCTGAAGGTGATGCCGTCGTGGATGAGTTTCACCGTTCCGTTCACCGATATCCACGTCTCGACGGAGTTCCTTAGTGGGGTGGTCCTCCCGGGTATCGTGTTCGGTCTGGTGTTCCTGTGGCCGTTCATCGACTACCGAAAGGATCCAACTCATTTCACTGTCAATCCCCTGCGACGCCCGTGGCAGACTGCTGTCGGGGTCGCGGCAGTGACGTTCATCATGATCGCGTCGATTGCGGGGATGAACAACATCCTCGCGGACGTCATCGCTGTCTCGACTGGTACTATCAACAACATACTGCTTGTCGCAACGTTGGTCTATCCTCTCGTGGCTGGGGCGATTACGTACTACATCCTTCGCGGTAACGGCCGGGAAGAGTCACAAGAACGCGGCGAACCTGCCGCAGATGGTGGATCACGGTCGATGAAGCCGACGTCAGAGAACGGACCAACCGACGGACCGAGCGATGATCCGACTGCTGACTCGTCGCCCTCGGGAGGTGAGGCAGATGACTGACCACCGCGTGACAGTGGACGGTCGAGTGTATCGGCTACTCGACTATGCAACGAAACTGGCTGGCCTCGCACTCATCGTAGCGGGGTTGGAGGTCGGCGGCGCAACGATGGCTGGACTGCTGCTCGGCATCAGCGGAGCGGTACTCGGACTCACGACAGTATTCATCGGGAGACAATCATGAGTGACAACCAATCGAACGTGGACATAGAGAACACAGACGAATCGAACAGCGGTGTCGGTCGCCGAGGGTTCCTGAAAGGACTCGGTCTCACGACCGCACTCGGCCTGACCGGGACGACCATCGGCGACGAGCTTACTCAGATGGGCGGGATCGAGAACGTCGATGGATCGGACTACATCGGGAGTTACCCGTATCGAGAGTGGGAGGATTTCTACCGTGAGAAGTGGGACTGGGACTCGGTAGCCCGGAGCACCCACGGCGTCAACTGCACGGGGAGTTGCTCGTGGAACGTCTACGTCAAAAACGGCCAGGTCTGGCGCGAGGAGCAGGCCGCCGATTATCCCGAGATCAACGACGAACTGCCTTCTTCGAACCCGCGTGGCTGTCAGAAAGGAGCGTGCTACACCGATTACGTGAACGCCGAACAGCGCATCAAACACCCTCTGCGGCGGGTCGGGGAGCGTGGTGAGGGGAAATGGAAGCGCATCTCGTGGGACGAAGCCCTCACCGAGATCGCCGAGAAAGTCATCGAAGAAGTCCAGGGAGGCAATTACGATGCCATCTCCGGATTCACGCCGATCCCGGCGATGAGTCCGGTTTCATTCGCCTCGGGATCGCGGTTCGTCAACCTCATCGGCGGCGTGAGCCACTCGTTTTACGACTGGTACTCCGACTTGCCGCCGGGTGAACCCATTACATGGGGTACGCAGACCGACAACGCGGAGAGTGCCGATTGGTACGATGCTGACTACATCATCGCGTGGGGATCGAACATCAATGTCACTCGGATCCCGGATGCCAAGTTCTTCCTCGAGGCCGCATACAAAGGCACCAAGCGGGTCGGAATCTTTACCGACTACTCCCAGACCGCCATCCACTGTGACGACTGGTTGTCACCGAAGGCTGGCTCCGATGCGGCACTCGCGCTCGGAATGGCTCGGACTATCGTCGACGAGGATCTCTACGACGAAGCGCATCTGAAAGAGCAGTCGGATATGCCCTTCCTCGTCCGCGAGGACTCCGGAAAGTTCCTTCGCGTCGCCGACGTTCCGAGCCTCTCGACCAGCGGCGAGGCGGGCAAAGTGTTTGCGATGGTCGATCAACAGGGCAATCTTCGGAACGCCCCGGGATCGCTCGGCAATCGTGATGGGAAACACGACGACAGTGCGAGCATCGCCCTGGACTTCGATCCACAGTTAGATGTGAACCAATCGGTCGATCTCCAGGACGGGAGCGTGCAAGTCCGATCGGTCTGGTCGCATGTCACCGAGGAGCTGTCGAACTACACTCCCGAACGCGTACACGAGCTCACCCGCGTCGGCGAGGAGACCCACCAGGAGATCGCCCGCGAGTTCGCCAACGTAGACAAGGGCAAGATCATCCACGGCAAGGGCGTCAATGACTGGTATCACAACGATCTCGGGAACCGGGCGATCCAGCTGCTCGTGACTCTCACGGGTCACATCGGTCGACAGGGTACTGGGTTCGACCACTACGTCGGCCAAGAGAAGATCTGGACATACAATGGCTGGCAACAACTCTCGTTCCCGACAGAGAGCGTTCGGGCAGTTCCGACAACGCTCTGGACGTACTTCCACGGCGACATTCTCGGAAACGTCGAACCCGATACTCGACAGCGGATTCAGGAATCCATCGACAAGGGATGGATGCCTGTCTATCCGAAGGAGCGTGAGGATGGCTCGCGCCCCGATCCGAGCGTCTTCTTCTGCTGGCGAGGTAACTATTTCAACCAGTCGAAGGGCGGCATCGCCATCGAGAACGTGCTCTGGCCGAAACTCGATCTCATCGTCGATATCAACTTCCGGATGGATTCGACGGCACTGTACAGCGACATCGTGCTGCCGACCGCGAGCCACTACGAGAAACACGACCTGAATATGACCGACATGCACTCGTACGTCCATCCGTTTACCCCGGCGATCGAACCGCTGGGCGAGTCGAAAACGGACTGGGAGATCTTCCGGCTAATCGCGAAGAAAGTCCAGGAGATAGCAACGGAACGGAATCTGAGTCCGATCCAGGACCGCGAGTTCGACCGTCAGATCGACCTCACGAGCGTCCACGACGACTACGTGCGAAACTGGCCGGACGACGAACCGGATGCACTGAAAGAGGACAAAGCGGCTTCCGAGTTCATACTCGATCACTCCGAGGAGACCAATCCCGAGGGGAGCGATAGCCAAATCACGTTCGACGATACGGTTGAGCACCCACGACGGTTTGAGGCGGCGGGCGATCACTGGACCTCACCACTGGAGGAGGGCAAACCGTACACGCCGTGGAAGCGCTATGTCCAGCAGAAGAACCCGTGGCCGACATTCACCGGCCGCCAGCAGTACTACATCGACCACGACTGGTTCCTCGATCTCGGTGAGGCAGTGCCGACGTACAAAGAGCCTGAAGTGCTTCAGTCCGAGCAAGAGTACCCTCTCCAGTACAACACGCCTCACGGACGGTGGTCGATCCACTCGACGTGGCGGGACAACAAGCATATGCTCCGCCTCCAGCGGGGTGAACCCATTGTCTACATGCATCCCGACGACGCCGAAGAGCGCGGTATTGAGGACGGCGATACCGTTCGAGTCTACAATGACCTCGACGAAATCGAGGTCAGCGTCAAGATCTATCCCAGTGCCCAGCCCGGTGTGGCGAAGCTCTACTTCGCGTGGGAGCGTTTCCAGTTCCCGAGCCGCGGGAACTTCAACACGCTCGTCGGGATGTACATGAAGCCGACGCAGCTGGTGCAGTATCCCGCAGACAGCGGCGAACACCTCGAATTCGTCCCCAACTACTGGGGGCCAACTGGCGTTAATAGCGACGTCCACGTCGAGGTCGAACTGGTCGAAGACGAAGCGACGGGTGAGGGGACTGCCACTACAACCGCCCAAGATCAAAACGGGAGTTCGGGAACCACGACGGCGAATCAGACCACCGCTAACTCTGGCACAATGAATACAACAAGTGGAACGACCGACGGGACGGCAAGCAACGAGACGACAACAAGCAGTGAGAGTACCAACACGACGACCAGCGGTAACACGTCCGACCTCGACGTGATTCCGGGCGATGCGCCTGATGAGGCTTCCGGCGGTGATTCCCAATGAGCTCACAGAACCAGCAGAACGCCACCAACGAGACCAGCAGTGGTAATGAGAGCACCACGGCTCAGTCCGGGCAACAAATCGACATCGCAGACGGGATCGACCATCAGGTAGCGATGGTGATGGACCTCAACAAGTGCGTCGGCTGCCAGACCTGTACGATCGCCTGTAAGACGCTCTGGACCGATTCCGGCGGCCGCGAGTATATGTACTGGAACAACGTCGAGACCCAACCCGGAAAGGGCTACCCGCGCGGCTGGGAGGACGACGACGGTGGGTACCAATCGGCCGAACAGGCCGGAAATCAGGAGCATCTCGACTATCAGGAAGGGGACACCTCCATCCCATCGCAGGAAGACTACGGCCGAGCGTGGGATTTCAACCATACCGAGGTGATGTACGACGGGAGCGACGCACCCCTCCGCCCACAGGGAGAGAACCCCGAATGGGGAGCGAACTGGGACGAAGACCAAGGTGCGGGCGAGTACCCGAACTCGTACTACTTCTATCTCCCGCGCATCTGCAACCACTGTACCCATCCTTCCTGTGCCGAAGCCTGTCCGCGGAAGGCGATCTACAAGCGTGAGGAGGACGGTATCGTTCTCGTCGATCAAGAGCGGTGTCGCGGCTATCGCTACTGTGTCGAGGGGTGTCCGTACAACAAGGTCTATTATAATGTCATGCGCAAGCGCTCGGAGAAGTGTATTTTCTGTTATCCCCGCCTCGAAGGCGAGGGATCGGGCGACGGAAACTTCAACCTCAACGACGGCGATGCGGTGCCGCCCGCCTGTGCGACGGAATGCCCGCCTCAGCTCCGGATGGTCGGCTTCCTGGACGACGAACAAGGACCGATTCACAAGCTGGTCAACGAACACGAGGTGGCGCTCCCGCTCCACCCCGATTATCACACCCAACCGAACGTCTACTACATCCCGCCGTTCGCTCCACCACAACACTCCGAGGACGGCGAGAGTATCGACGTTGAGCGGATCCCGCGCCCTCTCCTCGAGAACCTGTTCGGTGATCGAGTGCATGACGCGCTCGACACCATCGAGCGTCATCGCGACAGGGTTCGACGCGGTGAGGACAGCGAGCTCATGGATATCCTCACCACCAACAACCCGGCTCAGCAGTATCGACTGGAGGCGTTCGACGGTGAGTAAGCGACGCGTCGAACCGTCGAGTTCGCTGGAACTCGCTTCCAGCGGCGTTCGAATGAGCGTCCAGAAGGCGCGAGTTCGGGCGTGCCGGAACGGTGTTCCCGAGGTGTTCAACAGGTGACCGAGGACCTCACAGCGATAGCACGGAAACTGCTCGTCGCGGCGGTGTTCGTCCTTGCTGCAGCCCTCGCCCCGATGCTCGTTGCAGGAGCGCCCGCCGATCAGATTCCAGTTATGGAAGCATCTCAATCGGAAGCTGACTCGGTCTCGAATCCGACGGCTTCGGTATGGAACGACGCGTCAACTGTCACGGTCCCGCTGTCGAGTGCCCCGAGCCAAGTGCCGGATGCTAATAACACCACCATCAGCCGAGCGAACGTCGAGGCGATTCATACGCAACAGCGGCTCTTCCTCCGAGCGTCGTGGTCGGACGCGACAAAGGACGGCAACGTCACGCCGTCTCAGTACGAAGCACCTCGCCTCAATTCCTACGGCGATGCCATCGCTGTTCAGTTGCCAGCAAACGTCAGCCAACAGCCCGGTATCGCCATGGGGAGCCCCGAAGCGATGGTGAACGTCTGGTGGTGGAACGGTGCAATGGGTCAGCAGGAACTCCTGGCCGCCGGTCCAGGGACGACGACGCCGTTCAATCAGACCGCTATTTCGACCAACGCCACATATCGAGATGGTCGATGGCACGTGGTACTCTCGCGGAGCCTTGCTGCCAACGAAACGAACCGCGGCTCGATGGCGATGGACCAGGACGTGCCCGTCTCCTTTGCAGTCTGGAACGGGTCGAACACTGAGCGCGCGGGGCAAAAGGCTGTCAGTGAGTGGTATACGTTTCCGTTCGGACCCGGGCCAGAGGGGCCGCCGTACCAGACGGTACTCTGGACCATTGCAGGAATCGCTATCGCCGTTGTCGCCGTCGTCACTGCAACAGCAGTCAGGCGGGGTGGAACCTGATGACGGCCGACGTTCCTGCACCGGAACCCGATGATCCACCACTCGATCGTGAGGATCTCGAACCGGATGCGGCGGCCCGCGGAACAGTGTACGCCTTACTTGCTAGTGCATTCGAACACCCGACCGAGAGCCTCCACACCGCGCTTGCCGAGGACGACCTCCGCGAGCACCTCGACGACCTGCTCGCTCGGACACCTCTTGATGTCGCCACGGAGGCGGTCGGGACCGACGACGACTACGATACGTTTTGCGCCCGGTACAACGACCTCTTCGTTATTGGCTACTCGGAATATGAGGACCGGACTGATGGTACGCTCTCGACTGACGAACCACCGGTTCCACTCTATGAATCAGCCTACCGACCCGAGGCGTCGTGGACCGACGTGAACCTCGATCTCGCGCGGGCTTACGATTACTACGGGGTACGACCTGCATCGTCCAACCGGGAACACCACGATTACCTCGTCCTCCAGTTGGAGTTTGCTGGCTATCTCGCCCGGCGCGAAGCCGTCGAGGACGGACCGGATGCCGCACGGGCACGGCTCGATCTCCTCGACCGTCACCTCCGAATTCTCGTTGAGGGCGTCGTCGAGCGCATCGACAACGAACCGAACACGGGTGCATATGGACGGTTTGCTCGGTTGCTCGATGAGTTCACCGCTACGGATCGCGAGGAACTCCTCGAACAGCTGGAGGGCGAGTGAGATGAGTCAATCGACCGGCGGAATGAGCGAACGTGTGCGATCGTTCGCGGGGACAGCCTCCCGGGTCGTTCCAAACTCGCAGACGCCGACGGTTCGACTCTCGGCGGGTCTCGTAGCAGTAGTCGGCATCGCTCTGCTGACCCTCACTCGAATCGCCGTGAACGTTCCCGTCGGTCTTCCACTGGTTAGTTCCAGCGTATGGTTCGATACAGTGACGACTGCGGCGGTTGTCGGCCCGGCTGGCGGGATTATCCTTCTTGGTGTGACTGCTGAGGAGGCATGGGAACGAATCGGACTGATACTTGTCGGCGTGTTCGGGCTCCTGTCGGCATTGACGTCCGCAATCGCTGTGCCGGCGGTCGGAGTCACCGTTGCTGGAAGCTGGTTGCTGCTGATCGGCCAAACGAGAGGTCTCAAACGGCAGGACTATCGATGGCAGAGCCTCGGCGGCCTCGTCGCGATAGCGCTTCTCGGAAGCCTGACTCTCTCGTTGTTCGGAGCCATCGGTGTCCGCCCGGCTGCGCTCCGACCTGCCGGTACGACGCTCGCACTCGTCGGGATGGCAATGACGCCGCTTGCCGTTAGATCGAGCCTCGGCCCGCTTGCGGTTGGCGCTCTCACTGGAGTTGGAACGTTCTCCCTGACCGCATCTGCCCCGTTCGTGTCGGGGGCGATCGTGCTGATAGCCGGAAGCGCCGTCGGTGCGTCGGCGGTCCTGCTCGCGGCAGCCGTGGGTGGACTGACCGCAACGATAACAGAGGGGGTAATGCGTCACCGAATCACGCCGGCGGTCGCGGGACTCCTGCTCTTGATGGCGGGCGTTCCCTCGTCGATCCCGCGCGCACTCAGTGTCGTACTTGCAGTAGCACTCATTCTCGGGATTCTATTCGACACCGGAAGTGATTCAGCATGAGCCACAACCACGATCACGACCACGACTGCGGCTGTGATAGCGGATGCGGGTGCGAGAGCAACCCGTACTCGGATGACCCGGAGTACGAGGAGATCGAAGAAGAACCTGACCCACAACTTGATCCGCGGAAGAGTCCAGGGTTCGATCACACTCTTGATAGTCTCGCGGACATCGAGGTAGGCCGGGACGTCACGCTCGGGGAAATGACTCCGGACGAACTGACCGCGAGTGACACTGATCCAGTGGCTGACGCGTCGGCCCGCGAACTGCTCGCCGATCTCGAGGATGGATCGAAAACGGAACGGCGGCGTGCCACGCTTGCGCTCGCCGAAACTGACGGGTCAGCGGCGGTCGTAAGCGCGCTGTCACAGGTAGCGCTTGGCGACGATGATTCCGATGTCCGACAGTTCGCGATCGAATCACTCGCCAAACTCCGAGCCGACGACGCCGGCGATGTCGCACTCGCCATCTCGCACGACGACGAGGACCCCTGGGTTCGGGCTGAGGCTCTCGTTGCACTCGATCGTATCGACCGAGAAGGGTATGCTGAACGAATGGAGGCTGCACTGACCGATGACCACCATGCTGCTCGCCGGAACGCCCTGATCTCGCTGTTCAAAGTTCGCGGCGAGGATATCGAAGACGACGCTATCGAGATGGCGACCGATCCAAGTGAGCGTGTCCGAGAGTGGGCCGCTCATGTCCTCGGAGGTATCGACGACGATCGTGCCCGCCGGACGTTGGAGGGAATGGCAACCTCCGACGACAGTGACATCGTGGCGCTGACTGCCAGACACGCCAGGTCGGTCGATCCTGCCCGCTTCCGGCGGCGGTTCACGGGAGCGATGGAGGAGGGAGACACTCTCCTCCCCGGTGAAGACCTACTGAATCGTCAACCGACCCTCTAACTCATGAGTGAACACGACCCTCAAATTCAGGAAGACGTAGAAGAGACGCTTCGATCGGTTGAGGACTCCCGGTCCGGAATGAACGTATTCGAGGCCGGGCTGGTCGAAGATATCACCATCGAGGGGGACTCGGTCACCGTCGAGGCGAATTTAGCCCAGTTCGATCCCCGGACCAGCACTGAAGTCATGGATACGATGTTGCACGCGGTTCGGGACGTGGCCGGTGTCGAGAGTGCCCACGTCGAGCCCGCGGAAGTCGATACCGGCGACCGGGTATCCATCGCCGAGATCGATACCGTGATCGCCGTCGCATCAACGAAGGGCGGGGTTGGAAAATCCACTGTCGCCACCCAGCTGGCCTGCACTTTCGCGGCCGATCGCGATGTGGGCTTGTTCGACGCGGATATCTTCGGTCCGAACGTCCCCTCACTCCTCGATGTCGATGGTCCGATACTGTCCGACGATGACGATAATCCGATTCCGGCCACCGTCGGAGGTATGGAGGTCATAAGCGTGGGCCTGATGACTGAAGGTGGTCCTTTGGCCTGGCGGGGAGCGATGGCCCACGACGCGCTTTCTGACCTGTTCGCCGACACTGCATGGGACGATCCCGATACACTCGTCATCGACTTGCCGCCCGGCACCAGCGACGTTCTGTTGACGACGCTGCAAGAGGTCCCTATCGATGGTGTCGTCTTCGTCACGACGCCGTTTCACACCAGCGTCGAGGATACCCGTCGGAGTCGGCGTCTGTTCGAGGAGAACGGTGTCCCGGTTCTCGGGTATGTGCTGAATATGGACCACTTCGTTTGCGACGATTGCGAGAAGAACCACGACATGTTCCCCGGGGGGACGCTGACTGAAGAACTCGATATGCCGGCGTTGACTCGTCTTCCGTTCTCGCCAGACTTGCAGGCGCAACCGAAACCGGGCACCGCCCCCGAAGCATTCGAGAGATTGGCCGAGTCGGTTGGTGAGCAGTTGGACGATGCTGACCGCCTCGAACTTCCCGAAGATCCAGTTGATATCCGTGGTCTCGAAGCCCAACAACGAGTGGAGCGGGTGCGCGGAACGTTCGAGTCGCTTGATTCTGGTGAATCACTGTATCTCGTGAGCGACCGCGATCCAACCCCAGTCGGCGAATTTTTAGTCACCCTCACGGGCACAGATGGGGATCCGACTGATGTACTCCCAGAGTTCACGACCGAGCGCCGTGGGCTCGAAAAGTGGGTACTCAAGGCAGTTTCTCCGTGAATATTCTACTCACGAACCTCTCGTTTCAGCTGGACAGCAAGGCGGAGCTCTCTTCCTCAATGAGCGAGACGCCGTGCGTAGGAGAACGAGTAGGAAGGGAGGAGCCAACAATTTGCAGGTACTGGTCCACTATATTATTTAATACCTACAAGCGACGACCAGACGAATATGCCGAATCAACTGGACGACGATGTGCGTGTGTGGCTGGTTGAACGCACCTACACCGACGATGAGCAGAATTTGATTATTCTCACCTATGCGACCACTGGCGGTGAGCAATACTACCGGAAGGAGCGGGCACTTACCTCCTTTACTGACGTGCGCGACACCACAGCGGCCGTCGATGCTGACCCGGATAACCTCGGCTCCGTCGATGACCCGGATCTCCAGTAACGGTACGCCGCCGAGGCACAGCGGATGCAGGAAACGCACGATCCGGACGACGTGATCTGATCCGACTAGTCGAATCTAACAGGCTGAAACCACCTGTTATGGCTCTGTAGTACCTATCGGATCCTATGCGCGAACTCGTCTTTGCCCTCGAATACGAACCCGGCTGCAATCGGGTAGCTGATACTCTCGCTGACCATCCAGATGCTTCGATTCGTTCGCTCTCGCTGCACGTTACTGAGGAGCGTCTCTGGCGTGTCGATCACGCCACGGGGACGCCCGACGCTCTCGCTGCCATCGAAAATGCCTTTCTCAACAGCGATTACTACGCGGACTGTCTCGCCACCGAGGACTGCGACGCTACTCAGAGTACACAGGTTCTCGACCATACCGACGACACACTTGTTCTCTACTCGTACTGGGAGCGCACTCCCCTCTGTTCGTCCATCCCCCACATCGCCCGCGATCATCTCGGTGACGGCTTGCTGTTCGATACGCACCACGAGAGTCGCCACTATACCTGGCGCATCATCCACTCCGGCGAGGGGGATGTGAGTGGGTTTTTTGATGAGCTTGAAACTGCCGTCGGCGACTGCGCGCAGATGGAGATGCTCCGAACGGCAGCTGCCTCGACACCGCCGAGCAACGGAGACGGCAGTGCAACCGAGTTGTCGCCAGAGCAGGAAGCGGCTCTCCAGGCCGCCGTCGAACATGGCTACTACGAGTCACCACGGGAGGTCGATGTGTCTGAGTTGGCTGAGCATCTTGACGCGCCACGGTCAACGCTTACCTACCGACTCCGGCGGGCGGAGGAACACTTGGCGAAGCAGCACGTCGCTCGCGAGCAGCTACCAGACGAGCTGTCGACGCCGCTCTGACCCCCTTTGGATTGGAATGTTCCAACTAACGCTTATCGAGTTGACTGCCCTATCTCGCAGTGATGACCGAAAACGCAGACGCAGCAGCGCAGGAACACGACAGTGGGCAGGCGCGAGAGTTGTCCGTCCGGCTCACCGTTCCGGAGATGGACTGCCCCTCTTGTGCGCAGAAAGTCGACAAGAGTCTCCAGCGCGTCGACGGAATTACTGACACCACCCTCCAACCCACGACGGGCATGGCCACGGTAAGCTATGATCCTGACCGTGCCGCCGAGGCCGACGTGATTGCGGCCATCGAGGGCGCGGGCTATGAAGTCATCGGCGGCGAAGACGGTTCTGACGGAGAATCCGTCGATGGCATGGAAATTGCACCTCCGTCCGAGATCTGGACGAGTTCGCGCGCCATCAAGACGTGGATAGGGGCAGGATTCGTCGTGCTCGGTCTCCTCTTCGAGTTCGTCCTCGCCGGACAGAACCCAGAGATTGCGACCCTTCTCAGCCATTCGTTCACGGTTGCGGACGGACTGTTTCTCGTCGCGATCGCCGTCAGCGGCTATCCTGTCGTTCGTGGCGGGTACTACTCGGCGCGGAATCTGAGTCTCGATATTGAGCTTCTGATGGGGACGGCGATCATCGCGGCCACCGGCATCGGCTACTTCGTCGAAGCCGCGACGCTTGCGGTCCTGTTCAGTGTCGCGGAGCTCCTCGAAGACTACGCGATGGACAGGGCACGGAACTCGCTGCGTGAACTGATGGAACTCTCGCCCGACGAGGCCGCGGTCCGCCGCGACGATGAAGAGGTGACCGTATCCGTCGAAGAAGTCGAGATCGGCGAAACCGTCGTCGTCCGTCCCGGCGAAAAGATTCCACTGGATGGCACGGTCATCGAGGGTGGGAGTGCGGTCGACCAGTCACCGATCACCGGCGAGAGCGTCCCCGTCGACAAGGCCGAAGGCGACGACGTGTACGCTGGCTCCATCAACGAGGAGGGCTACCTCGAAGTAAAGGTTACATCGACCGCGGGGGACTCGACACTCTCGCAGATCATCGGGATGGTACAGGGTGCTCAGGAAAAGAAAACGGAAAAAGAGCAGTTCGTCGACCGCTTCTCGGGCTACTACACGCCCGCGGTCGTCGTACTGGCGATCCTCACTGCTGCTGTACCGCCGCTCGTGCTCGGGTGGCCGTGGCAGACATGGTTCATTCGTGGCCTCACGCTGTTGGTGATCGCCTGTCCTTGCGCGTTCGTCATCTCGACGCCCGTTTCCGTGGTGTCGGGCATCACGAGCGCCGCGAAGAACGGCGTCCTAATCAAGGGCGGCAACCACCTCGAAGCGATGGGCGAGGTCGATGCCGTTGCGCTGGACAAGACTGGAACGCTCACGAAGGGCGAACTCACGGTCACCGATATCGTTCCGCTTGGAGACCACAGCGAGTCGGATGTTCTCCGGTACGGTGCAGGATTGGAGCAGCGCAGTGAACATCCGATTGCCGAAGCGATTCTCACCCGTGCCGACGAGGGCGACGTGACTGACCTCCCAGCACCCTCTGACTTCGAGAGTCTGACTGGAAAGGGTATTCGCGCCACAATCGACGGCGAGACGTACTTTGTGGGTAAGCCTGCACTGTTCGAGGAACTCGGCTTCGACCTCCCACAAGCACGCCGCACAACCGACGGTGGGACCGTGTCAGAAGAGGTCACCGCAGACTCCGGTCTGGAGGAACAGGAGAAGGAGTACACGGACCACGTGCTCGCCGGACTTGAGGAGGAGGGACGGACGGTCGTCCTCGTTGGGACGGAAACGGAATTGGTGGGTGGCATCGCAATCGCCGACGAAGTACGTTCAACCTCGCGGCGTGCCGTTGAGCGCCTGCATGAGTTGGGCGTCGGCCGCGTCGTGATGCTCACGGGCGATAATGAAGGAACGGCCCACGCCATTGCCGAGCAGGTCGGTGTCGACGAGTACCGTGCGGAACTCCTCCCTGAGCAGAAGATCGAGGCACTCGACAAGCTACGTGATGAGTACGGAGACGTCGCAATGGTTGGCGACGGAGTAAATGATGCACCGGCTCTTGCGACCGCGACTGTCGGCGTTGCGATGGGGGCTGCCGGAACGGATACGGCACTGGAGACGGCCGATATCGCGCTTATGGGCGATGATCTCTCGAAACTCCCGTACCTGTACGACCTGTCGCACAAAGCAGGAAACGTGATTCAACAGAATATTTGGGCGAGCCTCGGAGTGAAGGCGCTGCTTGCAATCGGTGTCCCACTCGGCTACGTTAGCGTTGCTGTAGCCGTGGTCGTCGGCGACATGGGGATGAGCCTCGGGGTCACTGGAAACGCGATGCGACTCTCGCGGATTGTCCCCGACAGCCTACACAACGACGCTGATCGAGAGGCGGAAGTGTGAATCAATAAACCACTATTGTTAGTGTGTCAAGAGTGAAATCAAAGATCAAAACACACCAGGGTGTGAACCACCTCGACCGAGCGCAGCTATCGGTTCCTCAACGCGTGGTTCGATACCGAATCGGTTTTTCACCGCCGTATAGCCCATCATCGGTAGACTCATTCCCGCAAACCGAGAATTGGCACAGCCCATTATCCACCGGATAGCGTATGATCTACTGGAAGCCAAACGATGTACGACCGAATCCTCTTCCCGACAGATGGGAGCAACCAAGCGAGCGCGCTCGAACACGCAGTAGACATCGCGGAGCTGTCCGGCGGGACTCTCCACACGCTCTACGTCGTCGACGACGCCGAGATTCCTGAGACGAACCGAAACCAAATCGTCGATTCGTATGAGCGGGAGGGAGCCAATGCCATCGAACACGTCGAGGATGTGGCGGCCGAACGCGACGTCGCTGTCATGGGTGATATCGAACAGGGCACTCCACACGAGGCGATCCTCAACTACGCCGATGAACACGATATCGACCTCGTCGTGATGGGAACCCGTGGGAGATCGGGTCTCGACCGACTCTTGATCGGGAGCGTCACCGAGCGAGTCGTTCGGGCGAGTGACGTCCCTGTCCTCACGGTTTCGTTGGCGAGCCATGAAGCAGCCGTCACGGATACCGAACAGGCGATTGACCTCGCAACTCGAAGTCTCGAAGACGATGGCTACGAGGTGACCTCGATCGCGGACGAACCGTATCGAGTGAGCGGCACGTGGATCGTCAGAGCGCGTACTGGCGACAATGGGACGTTCAACGTCCACATCAACCGCACTACGGGCGATGTGAGCCTTGCAAAGGTCAATTGAGGGGTAGACACGACCGGCGATATGCTTGCAGAAAACATAGCGGGAGGTGGATTCGAACCACCGATCTGCGGGATATGAACCCGCTGGAATGTCTGGCTATCCCATCCCGCTATCGATTCATTTGGCTCGAACGGCAGTAAGGGTGGCGAAATTCATATTTCCGCAAACGGTGCGAGAGTGTACCGAAATCATCCAGAGCCGGGAAGCAACAGCGGGAACAGATACTTGATCGGCCACCACCGGCAGTCAGACATGACCTTCGCCGATCAGACTATCAATCAGTTCCTCGAGAATGTCGCAGCAAGCGCCGTGACTCCAAGTGGCGGTGCAGTCGCTGCCGTCGGCGGTGCTTTCGGTGCGGCGCTTTGTGAGATGGTGTGTATCCACACGATCGAGAAAGACGGCTACGCCGACGTTCGACCCGAGCTAACCGATATTCGTGATGAGCTCGGGACACGCCGGGTTCGCTTGTTGGAACTCGCAGACGAAGACTCGATGGCTGTTGACGAGTTGCAGGCAGCGTTCGAAACACCGAACGACGAAGATCGCGCCGAACTGGTCCAAGAGAAATCACGCCGTACTGCCGAAGTGCCTCTCGAGATAGCTGAGACCTGTCTCGGCGTTCTCGAACATGCGAGAGTGGTAACGGCGAAGGGAAACCGAAATGCCATCGCCGACGCCGGAACAGGTGCATTTCTTGCTCACTCAGCCCTGAAAGCGTCAGTATTCACTGTACAGAGCAATCTGGAGCTGATAGAGGATCCAACTGCTGTCGCGGACATCGAGGCGCGTTTGGCCGAGATCGACAGGCGGGACGACGAAGCGCTGAAACAGGTAGAAGCAAACATTGAGGAAATTGCCTGACCGTCCTGCTTTGCTCCCAGGCCGGTCATGGTCTGAGCGGATCTGTTGTGATTCGTCCCCTATAGCTTCTCACCCCATGGCTACTCCTCATCGGTGCCTCGATTTCTGTGACGACCGACGACCCTAACTCGCTCATATCCAGTGCCGAAAAACAGCCACACCGAGCCCTGTTTGCCCTTCAGATTCCGCCGTTCCCGGTACTCACGCGCGTCATGCGTTCCACTAAGATTGATTGCTCCGGCAGGAGCCTCGATATCCGCTACTCGGTCGTCGCCCTCCTCGATCAACTGCCATGCATACTGCGCTTTCGGCTTGTCTCTGTGCTCCTCCTCAGAAATCACCACGTAGCCGAGATCTTTCTTATCTAAAATCCCATGGAAGGCGTCACACGCCCAGAACATTGTCTCGACGGCGAGATCGAACGCCTCGTCGGCGTCGCTACCGAATGATTTACGATAGAAAGAACCAGACCGCCAGTCCGACCACTGTCTCGACGTAGCGCGTTCCCCGTTCGTCTCGTTGTCGCCTTCAGAATTCGGAGTTTCGTCCATTATTTTCCAGAGAGGGTATTCACTGGGCAGTAAGTCGCCGTTCCAGATCAAGCTCAGTTTCGTAACCGGCTTGGCTCAGAGCTTCGTGAGCGGCCTCGAAACTCTCGGTATCCCGAACGTGCGTATCGAGGGCAGAGCCAGCTGCCACGGCTGCTGGGTCAAGATAGAATGTAACAGTACTCGCAGGCGTGAGTTCGACCGACCGCTCTCCATCCCGAATAGCTTCATCGCCGAGCTTCCCGCGCGCCGCTTCTACTGGAAGCCGATTTGCCTCCGTAGTCACCTCATCCAAGAGCGCATCAAGCTCATCAACAATACGGGGCGTCAGCCCCCACGCACCGAGAAGTCCGTCTCGTCGAGCTGCCCGACCGATCCCAGCTGTGATTTCATCGAGTGTGAGTTCGCCATCGCTCCCGTACCCATACATCCCGAGACAGGTATCGACATTGAGAAGGTCCAACACAGAGAGCATCACGGCGTCTGTCAGTGGACTCTTGATTCCCGGCTCGTCTCCCGCTGCGAGTACGTCACCGCCTGCATCGGTACCGACGACGAGGTCGATATCGAGTTGGTCGCAGGCATCATCGAGCCCTTTTGCTACCCCGCGTGCGCCCCCGCCAATATCGATGAGGAGCACTTCTTCGTCATACTGACGGGCAACGTGTGTCTCGGCAAATTCGATTCCGTCCTGCGTGGCGGTTTCCGCTGACGCAAGCGCAGCCGCGTCATTCAGTTGTTCGATGCCGGTGATCTCCTCGAAATGTCGGGGACCGGGCGTCGGGTCGACGACGACACGCTCCCAGGCGACGCCACCGAGAACGATGTCGACACCATGCGATTCAAGCAGGCGAGCAGTCGGGATCGTGCTGACAATATCTCCACATCCTCCGACACCGAAGACGAGTGCCCGGTCATGGTCGAACGTCTCCTCGAGAGTCTCCATGGTTGTGACTGAGCCTACTTATTCAAAATATTCTCGCACTGCGGCCCCATCATAGCTCTCGGCAAGGAGTGCGCTCTCCGACCGAAGTTTGTCCTTTGGATATCGATATTATATATCCAAACCATGGACGATCAAACATCGTCTGAAGATCGGGGAGAAATCGGTGCCATCGCCCGCGAGCTGGATGCGTTGCCAGTGGTGAATCGTCTCCAACTCGACCGCACGAGCTGGCAGCGAATCGGACTTGCGCTCGTTCTGTATGTGGTTTTGCTCTGGATTCTCGTTGCGTACGTCGTCCCTCGGTTTACGCCCGAGTCCGCCGAATCCGTTGCGTTGTTGCTCCCCGTTGTAGCCGTGTCGGCGTTCGTCTTTGAGACGTTGGATTCAGCCTCCGAGATGGGATTCGGAGCAACGATCGGGGCGCTTCTGTTCGTCCTTGGCTACGACCCGCTGGCGGTCACACCCGTCTTGTTGCTCTCAGAGGCCGCTACTGGGATCGTCTCCGGGTTGTTCCACAACGAGTTCAAGAACGTCGAATTCGGCTTCGAGAACGACTCCGCCGTCGAAGCAACGCGCGTGCTCGGAATCATCATCGTCCTCGGCGTACTCGCAGTCGTCGTCTCAGTCGTATTAACGTACTTCTAGTTCTCGATTCCAAGTGCGTACATCAAGGGCTACGTCGGCGTGGTAGTGCTGCTGGTTGCTTCGACCACGCTCGTCCAGAAGTACGTCGGGGCGGCGACTGAGTACCGACCTCGGTGGTTGATTGGCTTCGCGATCTTCGCCGGGTTAAACAAGGGCATCGCCGGGAGCGGGTACGGACCGGTGATCACGCTCGGTGAAATCATCTCCGGTGTCTACGAAAAGAGCGCGACTGCGATCACGTCGATGGCTGAGGGGGTTGTTTCTCTCGCTGGCATTGCCGCCTTCTTTGGCATTACCGCCGCTGGCGTCGAGATCAATCTCATGTTGCTCCCGTCGGTGTTTGCAGGCGGCTTCCTCGCCGCAATCCTCTCTCCGTATACCGTGCGTGCGCTTCCGAACCGTGCGCTTCAGTATCTCGTTCCAGGGTATGCGTTGGTTCTCGTGGTGATTCCATTCGCCCAGATACTCTGATGTAGGGATTATCGGAGCAATTCATAGATTTGCGCGAGTCCTTCTCTGCAGTTGAGAGATACAGCGTGCGAGATACAAGGCGCTTATGCAGCAATGGCTCGCTGTAACTTCAGAATGCCAGACAGTAGTTTTTGGGATCTACGGTCATTGATTGGGCGGTGGATTTAATCACCGACGATGGGATAGTCGCTACGTATGGTCTGTCCGGTCTGTGGAGGCACGGAGATGACGGAAATCAACGTCCGCATGAATCAAGAGAGCGATCTCAAACAGGTGATTGGCAGTACATGGGATGGGCGAAATATGGCCCGGTGTGACGAGTGTAGCGTTCTCTATGACCATCGACATGCAAACTCAGGAAGCGAAAACGCACAACCAGCCGAGAAAATCAACTGTCCCGAGTGTGGATCTCTAACCTCTCAAGATCAAGATAATTGTTCACATTGTGAGGCAACTTTGAACTCGGAAACGGAGTGAGAAAATCCGAGCACGGTTATGCTCGGCTCCACGGTTATTGGACAGTTCATAGACTCACCCGACGATGCACTCCCCCTATATCTCGCACGGTGATTTCAACAAGACAACAATTTGTGATGTGAGAACTCCGAAAGTCAGTGCAAATCCTCATAGCACGCTTCTTCCCCGGTATCAGGACACGAGTTGCTCGCCTCGGAATATCAGCGAAAACGAACAGTGCCATCGTCCCGTTCGAGAATCCGTTTCTGGCTCAGTCGGTCGACACCTGCTTCCACCTCGGCACCATCGCCCTCCGAGAGCGATCGCACATTAGCCAGAACATCTCTGTAAATTGCATCTATATCGTGAATTCCATCATCGACAGAACGTAGAACCACATGTTCGATCTCGAATTCAGTTGCGAACTCCGATACACGATTTGTGAATGTACTTGGGAGGCCTGAGAGTGAATGTACGGCCGTTTCAATAGCGAATAGCGGATGAGAGCGATCTCGGATTTGTCTTGCTTCGGTCGAGCCTGTGTTGAATGGTCGCTGTTTCTCGATTTCGTTGAGGATAACGTCGTACTCTAGCCCTCGTTGTGCGTACCGTCTCATATCCTCGATATCACGTCGTCTACCGCTCCCGAGGTCACCTCCGGAAACTGCTTTCAGCAAGAACATATCCTCGTCAGATAACACGAAAGCAGTGGTGTGATCCCCTGACCAGAACTTCTCTGCTCGTTCGTGCATCCGTTCGGTGATCCACACCTTCCCGACTACCTGTCGTTCAAAGATATCAATCAGAAGGCCCCGTTCAGAATGGTGAAGCTCGATCGTTTTCCCGACCTCCTCAAACGATGCTGTGGGCTCACCAGTGATCTCGAATCCCTGGTCTTGAAGCGACTCACGAACGTGTTCAAACTCAGAAGAAACTCCTAGCGCAAAATCGATATCCTCCGTTTGATCCGTCAGGCCACGGATAGTCATTGCAGAACCTCCAAGAAGATAGACCTGAACTGATTCCGAGAGCCAGCCGTCAAACTCTTCCAAGAACTCCGTGATCGCATCTCCACCCCGGAATACAGTCATGTTCCTGCGTACTGCGCTTTCAACGCCGAGTATTCGGCTTCACTCGGTAGTCTTACAGTGTGTCCATCCGTCTGTTCCAAATCCTCCCTGAGAGCTTGATACATTTCAGACACCCCAGCCGCTACCCCATACCAGTCGGCGATATCAGTGAGCACCCCTTCATCGATCTCAGCTGTCTCGATCAAGAGCATGGCGTAACTCACTCGTCGGGAATCACTATCGAGTACAAGCGTATGACAGACCACCTCGGCAGGCGTCAGTTCTTCCGTGGGAGCGTACCAGAAGGCAGGCTCGCCCGAAAGATAGAATCGGAGCCCAAACGCTTGGAACCTCGCCAGTCCTGATACCTGCCAGTCGTCAGACGACCGGAGAATATCGGTATCTTCAGGTTCAGACACTCGAATGAGTGCCCGCTTTGGGTCGCACCACTCAACCGTCGCGCTTGGTGCAAGATGTCGAGCTCGCTTCCGATGTTCGTGCGTAACGAGAGCCTGAACGAACTCCAGTAATGGGTGCAGATCATCGGCTAGGGCGTACTCTGGTCCAGCAGGCGATAACATGGCTCGGTTTTTCAACGGTGACAGCGCATTGTGGACTGCTTGGCGAGAGATATCCAAACGGTCGGCAATCGCTGCGACACGACGTGGCTCGTCAAGATACCAACAGATGCGTATGGTGGCTGGAGAAAGGAGATTTATCCATTCTACGTGTCCGAGCTTCGATGTGAGTTGGCGATATGCTTCGACCACTGGATCGTCAGTTACGCGGACACGACGCTGGTTGTGATGACCTCGGGATTCGGTGAGTAGGCCAGCTGTGAGTAAGTCATCTAGCACTCGGTAGAGATGTGTCCGGGAATACGCTGTGCCTGCCACGAGGTCATCAAGAGTTGCTTCATACCCAGAACTGAGTGTGTCTAACACAGCAAGATGGGCTCGCGCGAGCATGCTTGTAAATCGTAGTACCTAATCGTATATAAGGGCTCTCACATTCATCTTTACATCCATGGCATCCTCCCAGTACTAGTCACCAGGAAATGTAGCCACCATTGGGTAATCTCTCTAAGCGTTCGGGCGCGTCGGGCAAGACGGGATTCGGATATAGTACCACTCACGAATAAGCACCTTTAATTCCCAAGGAAGTGATTCATGCCCTTTCGAACAGGAATGTCTGGATAAGAAGTAAAATGACGGAATCGAAAACCATGAAAGACTCGACCTCCTACATGAGAGAATCTGACACGCATTGTCCGCTCTGTGATACTCTCCTCTCGGACGACCGCTATCCGCGCCATCGGATAGTGCTTGAAGACGAAAGTGATAGCGCACCCAATCAACGAAAAGAAAAACGTCTCTGTTCGGACTGTTGGAACAATCTCCTCACTAAAATCTCCAGCACCTCGAGGTGAGAATCATAGAGTGTAAGGCGTATCTCGACACAACTTGAACAATCCAGAAAGCATCCTCACATCTCACATGCGTCGATAGGCGAATATGTTCGGGGTGATTGATTAGTCTCCTAAGGCTGCATTGTCGACCATGGCCCACCCCTGGATCAGGGTGAACTGGACCGAACGCCGGCAGATCATCGGTGGAGCGATAGCACTGGCGATTGGTTCGATATGTTTGTTTTCATTAACGGCCACGAGAATAGGGGGTGGTTCAATTTCGGTACTACTTGCCTTGATTAGTGTCGCTCTGTTCGTTACTGGAACACTATCGATCGGCACCTCTGGTTTGAATTGACGGCCCATCCATGGCTTGTAAGACGGTAAGTGCAAGGTGTAGTTAACATCACTATTCTCACCCGAATATCATCGGGAGAAGGGTGTTTGCGATGGGACTCCCATTCACAATTATGGTTGAGAAATCGAAACAGTACCGTGTCGGTGATCAGCCCCGCGATGCGGTCGAACAGGAGTGGGAGATTTTCATTCGGAATGAGAAGACTGACCCATTACGGCATACAGGCAGCATTTCCGCTCCGACAGCCGATGTTGCTCACATACAGGCGACAAAGCTGTTCAGGTGGTATGCGACCGATATTTGGCTGTGTCCAGCATCCGACGTTCGACGATATTCCACATACACGCTCGATGAACAAGCCGATTCAGTCAGCCCCGATGAAGAAGGTGAAAAGCGGAGCCACGAAGCGTGATTTCGATCAGCAAACTCCTCTGTGACCTCGACGCAGAGGGCGACGGTCTTCGATACGATGCTGCCAGCGAATCTTCAAAGCCCCAGATCACCGATCGCAAGCAACAGCAGCCGGTCGTCGTCTGGAACCTCACCAAGCAGTGCAATCTCTATTGCTCCCACTGCTATGCGGCCGCCGATACTGAAACCGCGCAGGGCGAACTCACTACTGAAGAAGGTAAACGCCTACTGGATGACCTCGCCGAGTATGCGGTTCCAGTAGTGTTGTTTTCCGGTGGAGAACCCCTCGTCCGCGACGATCTGAACGAACTGATCAGGTATGCCGATTCGAGAGGTATCCGTCCTGTTCTCTCGACAAACGGCACGCTAATCACCCCCGAAGGCGCTCGGAACCTGCGTGAGGCGGGGCTCGAGTATGCTGGAATCTCGGTTGATGGACTCCCCGAACGAAACGATGCGTTCCGTGGACAGGACGGTGCATTCGATGCTGCTGTTCGCGGGATTAGAGCGTGTCTCGACGCCGGACTCAAGACTGGGCTTCGGTACACGATCACCAAGCAGAATGCAGGTGATCTCTCCGGTGTCATTGATCTCCTCCACGACGAAGGCGTCAATCGGTTCTGCTTCTATCACCTCGATTACGGTGGCCGTGGTGCGGACATCGTCGACCTCGATCTCCCCCCAGAAGAGAAGCGGGCTGCCGTGAAGCGACTCTGTGATCTCACTCGAAGGTACTACGACCAAGACGAGGAGATCGAGACGCTACTCGTCGGTAACTACGCGGATGCTGCCTATCTCGTGGAATACGCGCGTCAGTATCTGAGTGAGTCCAAAGCTGAACGAATATACGACTACCTCCGCCGGAATGGGGGCGATCCAACTGGCGAGCGTGTCGCCGACATCGACTACCAGGGTAACGTCCATCTCACACAGTTCTGGCAGAACTATAGCCTCGGAAACGTCCGTGATCGCCCATTCAGTGCTATCTGGGAAGACGAATCAAACCCTCTGTTGAAGGCGTTGCGTAACCGAGAGCAGCGATTATCAGGTCAATGTGCCCGATGCCAGTATCAGAACATTTGTCGCGGGGCGTCACGTCTCCGCGCGCTCGCCGTTCACGACGACCCGTTCGCGCCTGATCCGCAGTGTTATCTCACAGACGGTGAAATCGCCTCGAATGCATAATTCCGCTCACCGTCCGTCTTGTACCATCTCAAAGAATGGGCCATCAAGCGCTCACCCACTGGGTTTGAAATGTATAGCCCTCCTAGTATGAGAATATGTCATCAATCGAACTAACGGACAGCCAGAAGAAGGTCCTCCAGACACTGGTCGATCTCTACCGCGAGAGTGAAACCGCGATCAAAGGCGAATCCGTCGCGGAGATGATCGATCGCAAGCCCGGCACGATCCGCAATCAGATGCAGAGCCTCAAAGCACTTCAGCTCGTCAAGGGCGTTTCGGGCCCCAAAGGAGGGTATAAACCGACCGCGAACGCCTACAACGCGCTCGATATCCAGGAGATGGACGAACCTGCATCCGTCCCGCTCACCCTCAATGACGAGCGTATTGAGACCGTGAACGTCCAGGAGATCGATTTCCTCAGCGTCCATCACCCTGAGAAGTGTCGCGCGGAGATTCACATTCAAGGGTCGACGGAGGACTTTCAAGACGGTGATACTGTTACCGTAGGACCGACCCCGAAATCGCGTCTCGCCATTACCGGACGGATCGATGGTATTGTCGATACTGACAACATCCTGGTGCTTGACACCGAGAGCATGGATGCACCTGTCGACAACTGATATCTCAATTGTAGTCGGGAACCCCCAGCATTCACGCCTGGGAAGCTGTCACTGTTATTCTCCATTTGATAGTGAATCCGGATCAAACAACTTCAGCGCTGTCTGAACGTCAGATCGGTCCTCGGACCGAGCGTTTCGAAGTGATTGCGTCGGCGGAGCCACCAACTCAGTAACGAGCGTGTCCGCCATGTCGGCGATGATCTCGCGCTGCGATTCAGTGAGGTTTCCCTGATTTCCTAGCTTCGTGAAAGCTGTCTCGAGTTCCCGCTGCTTGATCCGTTCTGCGTGAGCGTGAATGTGCTCGATAGCTCGCTCTCGTGAGGGATCTGGATCCACTGGTCGTCCTGATGCGTGATTCCGACGGCTCTGAACACTGTTCTCGGTACTTTGGGTCATCGATGAGTAGTCTCTCAGGCGGTGAACTGCTGTTCGGGAAGCGCTCCATCGTACTCATCCGGCGTGTACGCGCAGAGCGGATCACTTGCCAGTGGGTCACCAGTGTACGCGTACGCTCGCGACCGGCTCCCGCCGCAAACGTGCTGGTACTCACACGCGCCGCACTTGCCCTGGAAGGCGTCCGGGTCTCGAAGAGTTTGGAACAGCTCTGATTCTCGGTACACGTCGACGATACTCTCGTGTTTGACGTTCCGGCTGTTTCGGGCAGAAAACCCGAGGGATACACTTCGCCAGTATGGTTGATGAACGCGAACCCGTTCCCGGCGGTGATTCCGAGCCGCCGGCCGATGCCGTCCTCCGCTGGCTTACGGGTAGCATGGTCGGCACGGTCCCGTTCGATCGCAACACGTCGATAGTGAGGTGCCTCGGTCGTCTTGATCCCGAACGATGCCTCATCGCTGACGGTACACAGCCATTCCAAGACTCGTTCTGCACGGTCGGGTGAAATCGGATCGAGGACTCGCCCGCGGCCGATCGGGACGAGGAAAAACACCGACCAGAGTACAGCACCGAGATCCGCAACGAGATCCCTAATAGCAGGGAGTTCGTCGACGGTCTCTGCACAGACGGTCGTGTTGATCTGTATCGGCAGTCCGGCCGCCTGAGCGTCACGTGCTGCTTGCAGGGTTTGGTCGAAACTGCCCCGTTCCTGACGGAGCTCGTCGTGTGTCGTGGCCGACCCGCCATCGATACTTAGTGCCATGCGGCGAAGGCCGGCATCGGCCACCGTCTGGATCCGATCGGCGGTGAGCGATGTCGTCCCACTCGGCGTGAGCGTCATCCGAAGCCCGTTGTCGGTTCCGTAGTCGACGAGTTCGGTGGTGTCATCCCGAGCGAGCGGATCACCACCTGACAACACGACGAGTTGTCCGTCGCCGAAGGCGCGTACATCGTCCAGAAGCTCCTTGCCCTCTGCTGTCGTGAGTTCGTCCGGATCTCGCTGCGGGTGCGCGTCTGCTCGACAGTGTTTGCAGGCGAGGTCACACGCCTGCGTTACCTCCCAGATGAGAACGAACGGTCTTTGGGTGGTGTCGATCTCCCGTGGATTCCTCGGCATCGATTAGACGTGGACGCGGGTGACGTGGCCACCGCAACCACACTGTTCGACGTAGCTCCACTCGATATCGCCGCCGTACTCGTCGGCGAGCGCCCCGAAGAGGTACTCTCGTGGATGGCCGTGATCTCCATGCGTGACGAGATTCACGTGGTTGCCTGATTCCGTGTGATCGATCGCGTCGATAGCCTGCTCGATAACGAGCGTACTGTCGTCGGCGTGGTGAGGCTTTTCGAGATTCGCCGACCACGAATTGTCATGCATACGATCGGTAATCGGTTCGGCATCGTTGTGGGAGACGCTCGCCATATTCGGTCTTCGGCTCGTGGGCTGGAAAGCAAATCCCCGAACGTGTTCGGAGATGGTGGAGCAGGATGGAATGAGATTCACTCTGACGATCCGATACTGACGAGTGGACTCTGAACATCTTCGGGAAAGTATTCGTGAGAGTGTGGCCCATCAACGAAACCATGCCCGCTGTCGAAGAGTACGTGATGGGCACTGAAGCGCCATCAGACCGAGCGCGAGAGACCATGGACGCCCGCGAGCTCCCGCCGCCACAACCGCTCCAGAACACCCTCGAACGCCTCGTCGAGCTGGATGATGAAACCGTGTTGGTGCAATTAAATGACCGTGCTCCACAACACCTGTATCCGAAACTCGCCGATCGTGGATACGAGTACGAGACGATCGAGACGGAACTCGGTGTCGTCACTGTCATCTGGTCCCCGGACCCGTAACCCGAGCGAGACTGCTCACATCTCAAATCCCGTTGACGGACACGAAATCAGACTGGTCCGGTAAGTCGCTCACTTCTTTGGGAGCGTGGCTACGAACTCGTTCTCACCACGTTCTTCGACTTCGTACCCTTCGGTGTCGAATTCAGGGACTTCAGCCTGCATCTCGTAGAACAGCGGCTTCGGGTCGTGGTCGTTGACCAGCGTTAGCGTTTCGCCACTGTCCAGTCCCGCGAACGCGTCGTGGATCTTCGGATGGCGCTCCGGAGCCGGGACATCGCGGAGATCGAGCGTCTGTTCTGACATACGGCTGCTCGTACTCCTCCGGGACCCCAAGGCGTTTTCCCGAAGATGTTCGGTCAGTCGTGCGTGATCGACACGCGCCACTCGTCGTCTCCAGTATGTGTCGTCTCGTAGACGAAGCCACGTCGTTCGAGAACGGTGTAGAGCGGTTCAGGCTCGAAGCTATTGATGAGAACGAGCGTCTCGTCCTCATCGAGCTCTTTGAGCGCTGTCATGATGTCAGTAAACGGTTCGCCGTCAATCGTTCGGACGTCGAGCTCTTGGGTTCCCTCAATGGTTGGTTCGATACTCATGCATGGTCCTTCATGAGCGACACAAATGGCCGTTCCGCCGATGATGTTCGTCTCCTCGAGTCCCTCATCCCGTGACCGAACATGTTCGGGAACACTGATTGGGAGTCAGGCCGAATATATTCGTACGAACACCGATGCCACGAGCCAACCTCACGCTCACGATCCCTGAGAGCGTCTGGATCGGAGAGGTCTCACGCGCACACCCGGAAGCAACGTTCCGCATCCTTGCGGCCCTCGCGGACGATGACGCTGGCGTTGGTCTCGCCGAAGTCACGAGCCAGAATCTCTCTTCGATTCTCTCTGAGATCAATGCGAGTGACTCGATCGTCGAGCTCGACATCCTCCGCCAACATGGTGATGAGGCGCTGATTCAGTTCGAGACGACGATGCCGTTGTTGCTGTTCCCAGTCCAAGACTCGGGCGTCCCGCTCGAAATGCCGTTCACTATCGAAGAGGGAGAGGCCAACTGGGAGATTACCGCACCGCAGCGGCGTCTCTCCGAGCTCGGCAATCAGTTCGAACAGTTCGAGATCCCGTTCACGGTCAATGAAATCCACCAGCATATCGAACCAACGCAACTCCTCACCGACAGCCAACTCGAACTCGTTCGGACAGCCATCGAGCAGGGCTACTACGATACGCCGCGACGTTGCTCGCTGACCGATCTCGCCGCCGAATCCGATGTGGCGAAATCAACGTGTAGTGAAACCCTCCACCGGGCCGAAGAGAAGATCATGAAACGATTCGTCGAGGACCTTTCCGAAGCAACGTCGACGGAACGAACATGAAATGTCGTGGCCGGGCTATCGTCAATAGCGGTGGCCAACGGTCGGCGTGAGAGTACACTTGCGGCACTGTGGAGAGAATGACCACATTCAAGCCCTACATGACCGATCACACAATCGAGCACGACGCGGCTTCCACCCAGGATCAAGGAATGGTACGTGATCCGTTCGCTGCTGACCATCCGCAGCTTCAAGACGTGCTCGATGCCCTCGATGATCCCGAATGCCGAACTATCATCAAACACATGGAGAAACCGATGACTGCAAAAGAGGTCTCGAACAGGTGTGACATTCCGCTCTCGACCACCTACCGAAAGCTCGAGCTTCTCGTCGAGGCTTCATTGATCGAAGAGCAAACAGAAGTCAGAGTTAGTGGTCGACATACAGCACGATACGTACTGGATTTCGAGGAAGTAAACGTCGCCCTCGACGAGGATCGTTCGTTAGAGGTTGCGATTGAGCATCCCGAACGCACGCCGGATCAACAGCTCTCCGAACTTTGGGCGGAGGTGAGAAAGAAATGACAGCACTCGTTGCGACTGCAGTGACCGTCCTCAAGGTGCTGAGCCTCTCGCTCGGCGGGCTGATAACGTACTTTTCGTACAAGGCATATCGGAGAACCGGATCGCCCGCTCTTCGTGCACTCACGCTCGGGTTCGCGGTAATAACGCTCGGTGCGTTCGTGGCCGGTATTGTTGACCAAATCGTGCCGGTCGATCAGAGCCATGCACTCCTCGTCGAGAGTGCGTTCACCACGGGAGGATTTGCTATTATCCTGTACTCTCTCTACGTCGACTGAGGTCGAAATCGTTGTCGCAAGCTCACTTCACCACGATGCCGCCTTTCATTCCCATCGCTCTGTGCGGCGTGCAGTAGTACTTGTAGGTGCCCGTGTCATCGAAGGTGTGTTCGAATGTGGCTCCCTCCGTGCTCTGCAGTTCACTCTCGAAGCTACTGTTCTGTGCCACCACGTCGTGATTCCCACCCTTCCCGGTCCATTTCCAGAGTACCGTCGTTCCTGTACTGATTTCGATCGCCGGTGGAGCGAGGGCATACGCGCCATTGTTCCCCTGTGCACCCACCGAAACGGTGACCTCACTCGCCCCGGTCTTGTCCGCGACGCTGCTGTAGTTTCCAGTATCGCTGAGCCAGGCATCGAACGTACTTGTGCCACTACTGTTCGCTTCAGTTCCAGACGAAGGTGAGTTTGCCGTATCAGCAGGACCCTCCTCACCTGTTTCGGATGAATTGCCAGTACAACCAGCCAACACTGTTCCTCCAACGATGATCGTTGGCGTTGCTCTCAGAAACGTCCGCCGGCTAACACTGGACAGGTGCGACATTGGGACTCTCCGGTAGTGCTATCAGTGGAAGCTACAAGGAACCGTTCTCGATTCCGAGTTACTGGGAATTGCCGAATATGTTCGTCAGGTTTCAATTGCTGAGAATCGGCCACGACATATAATGAGGTAGTCGGCGAACTCTCAGTGAACTATGGAAGTCACTCGAAAGACGCTGGCAAAGCTCCTCGTAGTGGCCTTCGTCTTCAACCTGATCGTCATGGGTGCAGGGGCGTATCTCACCTACCAACAGTCACCCGACCGCCCCGAGCGGATCGTCGGTCCGAACAGTGACACGCTCACGACAAACGAACAGATCGTGAGCGGCAAGGCCGTCTTCCAGCAGAACGGTCTCATGAATCACGGGTCGATACTGGGCAACGGCGCGTACTTTGGAGCCGACTACACCGCTGATGCGCTCGACCGACTCGTGACAAACATGCGCGAGTATGTCGCCCGCGAGCGCTACGGGACTCCCTACGCGAATCTCGATGAGGCACAGGAAGCGGGCGTGAAGACGGTCGTCGAGCGGCAACTCAGCGACAACACCATCGACGACACCATCGAACTCGGTGCGGCTGAGGCATACGCCTACCAGCAAGTCCGCGAGGCATACGTCGAGCGTTACTACGGCGGTGCACCCGAACACGGTATTCCGTCGGGGTTCGTCTCGTCGCCGGAGGATGCACGCCGATTCGCGGATTTCGCCCTCTGGACGTCGCTGTTCTCCGCGAGCGAGCGTCCCGGTTCCGAGAATTCCTACACCAACGAGTGGCCGTTCAACGCCGGTGCGGGTAACGATGCCCCCGCCTCGGCGATGCTCTGGAGCGTATTTGCGATGGTGATACTCGTCCTCGGCGGCGGGGCGGGCATCTGGCTCTACAAGTCCATCCAACTCTCCGAACCGGAAAGCGAGGGTATCGATATTCCCGACCCCGAGGAGGTCACGCTCTCGCCAAGTCAGTTCGCCGCCGTCCGGTTCGTCCCGGTCGCGGCCGCCCTGTTTCTCGTCCAAACGCTGCTGGGCGGGCTGATGGCCCATTACTACATCGAACGCGAGGGATTCTACGGCATCGCGCAAGCGCTCGGCATCGACGCGATGGCGACGCTCCCGTTCGCCATCACAAAGGCGTGGCACATCGATCTCGCGGTGCTGTGGATCGCGACGCTCTGGCTCGGTATCGGACTGTTCCTCCCGCCGCTGCTCACCGGCTACGAGCCCGATAACCAGAAGACGCTCATCCACGTCCTGCTGGGCGCGCTGTTTGTCGTGGTTGTTGGGGGATTGGTCGGCATCTGGCTCGGCGCACAGGGCTACATCGACGGCTCGCTCTGGTGGCTCCTCGGCAACGAGGGACTCGAATATCTCGAAGTCGGTCGGGTCTGGCAGGTCGGTCTCCTCGTGGGCTTTGCGCTCTGGACTGCCCTCGTCGCCCGTGGATTTAAACCGCTTCTCGACCGGGAGAGTCGCTACGGACTCGCCCACATGATCATCTACGCCGGCGGGTCGATTGGGCTGTTGTTCACCGCGAGTATGCTGTACACGCCGAAGACGAGCATCGTCGTGACGGAGTTCTGGCGGTGGTGGGTCGTCCACATGTGGGTTGAGGGGGCCTTCGAATTCTTCGTCGTCGCCGTCACGGGCATCGCCCTTGTCGCGATGAACCTTCTCTCACGCCGGAGCGCGGAGAAAGCCGTCATCCTCGAAGCACTGCTGGTGATGGGAGCGGGCGTCATCGGCGTCTCACACCACTACTGGTGGATCGGGCTGCCCGAATACTGGGTCCCCATCGGGAGCCTCTTCTCGACGCTGGAGTTCATTCCACTGGTGTTCATCCTTTTCGAAGCTATCAACCAGTATCGCGCGTACATGAGCGCCGGCGAGCGGTTCCCGTACAAACTGCCGTTCATGTTCATCATCGCGTCGGGGATATGGAACTTCGTCGGTGCGGGTGCGCTCGGCTTCTTCATCAACCTCCCGATAATCAACTACTACGAACACGGGACGTTCCTGACGGTGGGCCACGCCCACGCCTCGATGTTCGGGGCTTTTGGCTTCCTCGCGCTCGGGATGGCGACGTATCTGCTGCGCTTTACCACCAAACCCGGCGCGTGGGACCCGACGAATCTGAAACGCGCGTTCTGGTTGCTGAATGCCGGTCTCGCGTGGATGGTATTCGTCGGCGACATCCCGATCGGCTTCCTTCAGCTGGAGACCGTTTTCACGCAGGGGTACGACGCCGGCCGCTCGCTCGCGTTCTACAACCGCGGTCTCGTCCAGGACCTGTTCTGGGCGCGGCTTCCCGGTGACATCCTCATCATCCTCGGTGCTGCAGTATTCGGTTACGATGTGGTGAGAAAACGATTCGTTCGCCGCGAAGAGACGGCAACCACGTCTGGCGGGACGATCATCTCACGGCGCGTGCTCGGTGAGGAGGCAGACAGCAGACGGAGCCCCGACGACGACTGAGCACCGCCTCATTCGTTGGCATCGCGAGAGGATCGAACGTCAGAAGACGACTGCCAAACGTCCGTTCGAGAGGGTGAGTGCTGATAGTCGAAACAAATCCGAATCGATCAGGCCGATTCTTCACCGCTCCACGGACCGGTCGCCGTTTCGTTGTGAAGCTTGATGCCCTGGTGGAGGACCCCACCGAGAACGGCAGCACCACCACTCGCTACCACGAGCCCCGTCGGTCCGAGCCCGGGCACGACGCCTCGTCCGACGATGACCGCTCCGCGCATCCCACGGTCGCTATGTGAAACGCACTCGTATTTGCTGAGGCCATCACCGCCGAATTTCATCGCGAACTGATGGCCCGCCGTCGCTACCTTCTCACTCTGATACTGTCCGTTCGTGTCGACGACATCGTGCGGGCCGGTATCCGTGACCCACTCCCAGATGACGGTCGTCCCGGGATCGACGTGAATCGCGGGTGGGTCGAACGCGTACGGACCACCGTTGCCCTCTACACCGACTTTCACACTGACCACGTCGTTTCCAGTCCGATCGACCACTCCCTCGTAGTTGCCCGTGTTCGAGAGCCAGCCATCGAACGACCGAGGCGTATCGCTGGCTCCGGTTGCGGACGCGTTGGCTCCGCCGCCGTCGCTGTCGGCTCCAGCACCGCCGCTAAGTGACGCGGTGGCGTCACCGACGACGACAGCTCCTTTCATTCCCATCGCCTTGTGCGGCGCACAGTAGTATCGGTACATCCCCGAACTATCGAAGGAGTGTTCGAACGTGGTTCCCTGCTCGCTGTGCATCTCGCTCTCGAAGCCGCCCTCCTGCGCCACGACGTTGTGACTCCCGCCCTTTCCGTTCCACTTCCAGACGACAGTAGCTCCGGCGTCAACCCGCACCGCAGCGGGACCGAACCCGAAATTACCGTCGTTACCCTTCGTGCCGACGGTAATTTCTACCGTCGACTGCCCGCGCTGATCAACGATCTCGTTCGCATTTGAGACGTTCTCGAACCAAGCCCCGAGGCCACCCTCCTGTGCAGCAGCTGGTTCGGCGAGCGCCCCAACGCCGATGGCCGTCCCCGCAAGAGCGCCGAGGAACGTCCGCCGACTCGTAGTTTTGGTAGTTGTCATCGTTCTCTACGGGGGTCAGTATTGCGGCCCCTCCTCGTCTCTCCCCTTGGCCTTGTTCGGTGAAGGATCGAAAATCTCCGGTCGCTCGGGGCCAGTCACGTCGATCTCGGCGAGCAACCCTCGCCGCGTCACACGCGTGAGCGCGTGATCGACGAGTTTGATGCGCGAGGGGACTGGCAGGTCCATCTCGCCGACCATGCAGCTTCCCGGCGGCACCTTCATCGTCTGAACGTATTTTTCGGGTTGGCCGGCGAGTGCGCCGTCGCGCCACGCCCGCGTCCAGACGTTGCCGATCGGGTGGAAGTTCGAGGAGACGTTCGGTCCACCGGTGACCAAGAACACCCGTACGGTTTCGCCGGTTTCCGCCTTCATGGTGCCGTACCGATCGGGCGTGTACGGGTATTTCTCGCCGTTGAACAGCACGTACGTCGGTTCCTCGTTCAGCATCGCCTCCGCGTCGAAGCTGTGGTGGCCCTGCTTGCCGACCGGCTTGTTGGTGTAGGCCTCGTGCTGGCCGAGATAGAACTCGCGGTCGACCGGGGGCAGCCCCTCCTTGGGTTCGACGAGCACCATCCCGAACATCCCCGTCGAGATGTGCTGGTCCATGTTCGGGACCGCACAGTGGTAGATGTACGCCCCCGGATACATGGCTTTGAACCGCTCGCTGTTGGCCTTCCCTGGGCCGGCAGTCGTGGCGACGCTTCCACCACCAGTACCGTAGATGGCGTGCATGTCGACGTTGTGCTGGCGTTTGTTCTCCGGAGCGTTCTCCATCGTGAACGACACCGTGTCGCCCTCCCGGAGGCGGATCATCGGTCCCGGAACCCGCCCGTCGAAGGTCATGAAGTTGAACGTCACGCCCTCTTCGATCTCGGCGGTGACCTCCTTGGCCTCCAGGGTGATGTCGTGGTGTTTCGGTTCGTTCCGGTCGATCGGCTCCGGAACGTCAGTGGGATCAGCTGCTACTCGGTCCGCAGCTTTCTTCTGAGCCTGCTGGAGCGTCGTCGAGGGCTGGCCGACCGCTTCGGCTTCGAGGCCGGTCGTACAGCCGGCGACGGAGGTCGCACCCCCGATGCCGAGCGCTCCCATCAACCGTCGTCGTGAGATCGGGAACATGGTTGGTTCCTCCTTACAGGTGCTACTTCCGCTTCTCTCACCATCAACCGGGAAGGCGATTCTCACGCGGCTGAAACGCCCCCGCATATGTTCCCATTGATGTTTAAGAAGCGATTGCGAAGCAAGCTGTCAACGAGACCATCGGTGTAATTACGGTACTTCGTTTCAGCAGATTGCGCCCAACCCATTTAAATATCGATTACGAATTCGAGAGCGTAATGGACGCAGTAGGATATAGCCTCCAATATATCGACCACGGAACGTTTGAACACATCTCGACCGCGTTCCTCGCTCACGAAGAACACGATATCCATCCAAGTGGAACCAGAGGAACCGACGGCGGCTGGGATGGGTTGCTCCGAATAGATGATGGCGTCGCGGCCTACAGCACGAAAGAAGAGTGGCGACCGAAACTCCGAAGCGACGCCGCCCGCGCAGAAGACCTCAAAGACGAGCTTGACGCCGACTTCGAGCTGTTCATCTATGTAACGAATGAGGAAGTCACCGGCAAGCAGGAGCTAGAGCTGAAAAGCGAAATCGAGGAGGAGCATGGTTGGAGTCTTCAAATCTATCACGCCGGCGACCTTCGACGGTTTCTCACGCTTGATCGTCCTGATCTCGGCGATCAGTATCTTCGAGTCCCCCTTGACGATTCACAATCGCAGTGGAAACGAATCAACGAATTCGTCGATCAGCGACTCTCGTGTATCGCTGACCGTCGCGGTCCATACGATAACCTTCGTGACGGGCCAACTGTCGCTGTACATCTGGTCCCGAATCGATTTGATCGACGGCCGTATGAACGGGATCCGAACGACCTACCAACGATGTATCCATTCGGGAACGTTCAATATCGGAACGGCCCGCCGAGAAACGGGGTCAGCGGAAAACTGCGCTGGGCAGTGGGGAGGCCAGGAGAAGATCCACGTTGGGACTTGAGTGTGCTTAGCCGCTCCGGCTGGTATGAAGCAGTCTCGACCGAGATGTTCTCGGTCGATGATAATGGCAACCACTGGATCAACAACAAGACTCGTTTTCCCGACCATCTCGATACGCAAGTGGCTGGGACCTTTGCCCGTGGCCTGGCGACGCTGAAGGAACTGGATGCTACGACGCCCATCTTTGCTGCGGTGAGCCTACTTGATGCAGGAAAGTGCCACATGAAAGTCACGAAAACTCATACTACAGATTACGTCGATCCGTTCCCGAGCGATAAGTACAAGACCGGGTTGGAAGTCATCGAGTCGACAGATGTAGATCCCGCCGATGCAGCACGTCCGCATCTGAACGAAATAATGAGAGAGGCCGGTAACTCACCGGGGTCGGAGAACTACTCGGACGACGAGTGGGTAGGCGAACAGATCCTCGGTCGATCAAACACAGTCTGAAAACTGTGCCAACCCAACCGCCCTGGTAGTTTGTGCGCTCGTGTTATTTGCTAGAATCCATAGTCAAGCAACTGCCATCTTCCGTCAGCTGTTTGACTTCGAATCTCGCGGTGAGATTTTCGACTGCCTATTTTTGAATGGTTGAGAGCGTATGCAGGTAGGACTCCGGATACGCGCCACCTTCTGCGTCGCTATACTGTACGTTTCTGAGCACGTCACCAAGCTCCATCGTCACACGGTCGACCACTGTCTCACCGTTTGCGAGAAGAAAAGGTCGGTTGTGGACGAGATGCCCGTTCTCGTTCCACCCGCGAGAGCGGAACGCGAATGCGTTGGTTTCACCGTCAGCGAAATGCTGAACTCTGACCGTCCAATACTCACCTCAGCGCTCGATCGCTTCGGCTTTCAGCCGTCCACCCCCCGATCCGAGATTACCCATGCCGCGCTATACAAGTACTGCTGGCTACGAAACAAGATACTGATGACCGAAACGAACGATGAGGATGAGCAGGATCAGGAAGACGATGAAATTGTATCTGCAGAAGACGCATTCTTCGTTGACCAAGATTTGCGTGAGGAGAACATCCAACGTGTCTCATTTGAGTATTGCGAGACTGCCAAGAGGGTGGGCCAACGCTACTGGAGAGGTGAAGAAGGGTTCGACATTTCCCACCTTACCGACGAGTTCGATCTCTCAGAAAGTGAGGTTCGCTCAGGTGCAAGCACCTACTATCTGATCTACGATGTTCCGCCACAAGATCTGGAGGGGGTTTCCGACGGTGCGTATTCAGTCATGGTCAAATATTTTCGAGATTTGCAATCGGTGGAGGAGCTCGCTGATGAGGAAGAGAGTGGTCTCGAAACTGTCCGCTGCCGAGTCAGAGAATACGTGGGCGGCGTACTGAAGCACACACGGCCTGAAGAGGTTGATCTAAACGAAGTCGACGAATTGCCACCGCCTCCTCGAACATTATCGGAGAGACTCAGCGGCGCGAGGGAGTTCAGGTCACCAGACGTGAGCGGCCTCCATTCAGCTATGGAGACCGCAACATCCGTAATGGAGACCGCGGAATCCGTAGCCAGAGCTACTAGAACCTCAGACGCCATGGCGAGGGCGAGAAGATCCACTCAATTTCTACAATCTGCCGAGTACCGAAACGCTCTCCGAGGACTTCGGGTGCCTTCAAACGCGGTTAGGAACACTGCCGAACTTGGCGAAGCGGTCCGGCGGCTTAATCAGCGTATCTCTTTCCAGAACATTGGAAGACGCGCTCGTGAATACATCACACGGGCCATTTTGGAAGGCATCACGAATTTCGACAGTCCAGCAGATTACGACCCAGATTCGGTCGAGGTGAACCCGTTCGTAAAGGATCACGGACTCGATGAATTGAACACCTTCTGTGACGTTATTGAGGAGGAAGCGGACGACGAGTTAGATGCGTATTTGGATCGAACACTCACCGGAATGGCGGCCTACGAGCAGGGTGACTATATCACTGCAACGTTCCTCTTCATAAGCGTTCAGGATGGTCTGATGGCAGCTCTTTGCCAGTGGGAGCATGGACCTCCAAGTGATGGCTACTACAGAGCTGACGAGAAACGAGAGACACTTCAGGAAGTGTCTACCGGGTACTACGGTATAGAGGAGCATCAACTGGTGGGAATTTTGGGAGGTTTCTACGACCATCGGAACGCGATCATGCATGGTGATCCAGTAGCGTATTTTGACGAGAATATCGCAACGATAGCGCTGCTGTTTCTCGTGATGACCTACGAGGCAGTACTCAACTACCGAAACGGGTAGTCGTGTGTCGAGATTGTCGACGAGGAATGTGCTCTTGATGAGATTCTTGATCCCCTGCCGAAATCGTTCGGAGAGTGCCTGATGTGAAATGCAATTGCGAGCTTCTCGGACAAATTCTATAAATACCTTCTCTGAGACGACCACGCAAGTCACATGAACGGCGTCGAAACAGACTCGATACTCATTCTCCACGTCGATGATGACTCGGAGGTGCTCGACCTTACCCGGTCGTTCCTCGAACGCAAGCGCGAGAGATTCGAGGTGAAGACGGCAACGACCGCCAGGGAAGGACTCAGTCGTCTCGCCGAATCCGACTCTGGGATCGACTCCGAGGTGGCGATCGACTGTATCGTGAGTGACTACGATATGCCGGACATGGATGGGCTCGAATTCCTCGACGCAGTACGCGAGAACTATCCAAAGCTGCCGTTCCTTCTCTTTACAGGCGAAGGCAGTGAGGCAGTTGCCAGTGAGGCGATCTCCGCCGGTGTCACTGACTATCTTCAGAAGGGGGGTACCGAGCAGTTCGACCTCCTCGCGAACCGAATCGAGAACTACACTCAGAACAGGGTAACCGAACGCGACTTAGAACGTGCCGAGAAACGGCGTCAGCTTGCGATCGAAGCTACTTCCGACATCGTCTGGGAGCGGACGGTCGGTGAGGGGACGGTCACCCTGTTCGGTGGATCCGATGGTGCGTTCGGCTACGATGCTGGGTCAACAGAGATCGGCTTTGATGAGTGGATCAGCCGCATCCACCCGGAAGACCGTCAACGGATCAACGAAGATCTGGAAAACACGCTGGAGAACAATCGAGATCGGTTCAGCGCCGAATACCCCCTCCAAGCGAACGACGGCTCGTATATGATCGTCTCCGACAGGGGACGTATCGAGTATAACGACGCCGGCGATCCGGTTCTCCTTGTGGGTGCAATCCGCGACATCACTGAGCAAAAAGAGCGAGAACATGATCTCAAAGCGACTCAAGCACGCTTCCGGGCGCTCGCTCAAAACACCACGCTCGGTGTCGTAACGATTGATTCTGACAGCACTGTCGAGTATGCAAACAACGCCGTTTCGGACATCTTCGGCTATCGACCCGAGGAACTGATTGGCGAATCACTAGCCAAAGTGATCCCAGAGCGATTAGAAACGGCTCACTTCGAGGCCCTCAACCGCTATTTGGAGACAGGAGAGCAAAGGCTCGACTGGGATTGGACTGAATTGCCAGCCTGTCACCGCGACGGCCATGAGATACAGGTTGGCATCGCCTTCGGCGAGTATACCACTGATGGTGAGCAGCACTTCACGGGTATCATCCGAGATGTTACTGATCGCCGCGAGAGGGAAGAGTATCGCCGCAGATTGTACGAAATCTCCGCTGACGCGGAGCTGACAACCGACGAGACGATCGATCGGGTACTCGAACTCGGGTGTGAGTACTTCGACATGGAGTCGGGCTTTCTCACCCACATCGACGACGACACTCAACGAATCGTCCGGAGCAACAGTCCTCACGAGGCGATTCAGCCAGGAAGCGAGTGCCCGCTCTCGGAGGCATACTGCCAGAAGACAATCGCGATGGATGAGCCGTTGACCGTCGCGCATGCCATGACCGAGGGCTGGGAAGACGATCCAGCATACGGACGATTCGGTCTTGAGGCGTACATCGGGGCAAAGCTCGTGGTCGATGGCGAGAGCTACGGAACAGTCTGCTTCGCGGATCGCTCACCGCGCGAGACGGAATTCTCGGAACTCGATCGGTCGTTCATCGACCTCGTCGTTCGTGGAATCAAGAGTACGCTCGAACGGCACAAATACGAGTCGGAGCTCGAACGTCAGAACGAACAATTGGGAGAGTTTGCGAGCGTCATCAGCCATGACCTCCGAAACCCCCTGACAGTCGCGGACGGATATCTTGAGCTGGCCTGCGAGACCGGCGACGACGAGTATTTCATGAAGATCGGCAACGCCCACGATCGGATGGACGCTATTATCGACGACGTACTGACGCTCACCCGTCAGGGGGAACGAATTGCTGAGACGAGTCGCGTGGGGCTCGCAGCCGTCGCCGAAGACGCGTGGGAGAACGTCGCCACCGCGGATGCAGAGTTAGCGATGGCGGACGAACTCGGTGACGTCGATGCCGATGTGGGACGGCTCAAGCAGTTGTTCGAGAACCTGTACCGTAACGCCGTGGAGCATGGCACCACGAGTCCTCCTTCGCGTTCTCAGGAGGACACGGTCGAACACGCTGGCGAGACCATCACAGTTCGGGTGGGGAGGTACCCGGCTGGCTTCTACGTCGAAGACGATGGACCCGGAATCCCTGAGAGTGAGCACGACGACGTATTCGACTCGGGATACACGACCAGCGAGGAGGGCACTGGAATGGGACTATCGATCGTCGAGACTATCGCTACGGCTCACGGTTGGGGGATCGGGGTGGACGAAGGGACCGAAGGGGGTGCTCGGTTCAAAATTCAGTTGGGAATGACCAGAGGTGGCTCCGACGATTTGCTGTTCTCCGACTGAGTGCTGGCTCACCGGCGGAGATCCCAGTTTCGACGCGACGCCTGAACCCAAAATCAACGACGGGTCCACGGATGCGACGCTTGAAAATCTACAGGAAGCGTACGATCTCGTAGAAATCGATGCCGACGCACCAGTTTCGCCACCGACCGAGCCGGTTCGAGCGGTCTACCGCTCCCAGGATGCGATCGACCTCCTGGTTGTAGACAAGGTAAATGGTGGTCGCGCGGACGTGCTCAACGCCGGACTCTGGCTCACCGACCAGCGATTGTTCTGTACGGTCGATGCCGATTCGCTTATCGATCCCGATGGGTTGTTGCAGGTCGTCCGGCTGTTTCTCGAACGTCCAGCGGAAACCGTCGCCAGCGGGGGGACGGTTCGAGTGGTGAACGGCTGCACGGTCGAAGAGGGTAGGTGGCTGAGGTCGACCTTCCGAGGGGGCTGCTTGCCCGGCTCCAGGTTCCCGAGTACCTCCGTGCGTTCTATTCGGGACGGCTCGGCTACGTCCGGTTTCGGGGGGTGTTGCTCCTGTCGGGGGCGTTCGGCGTGTTCCGGACCGACATTGTGCGCGAGATCGGTGGCTTCAGCACCGACAACATCACCGAGGACTTCGAGCTCGTGATGCGGCTCCACCGGCGGTTGACCGACACGGACCGGGATTACCGTATCAGCTTCGTGCCCGAGCCGATCGTCTGGACGGAGGTGCCGACGAGCCTCGCGGGGGTTCGAGGCCAGCGCTCGCGGTGGTATCGTGGGCTGCTCCAGACGATCCGGAGGTATCGCCACATGATCGGAAACCCGACTTACGGCCGGGCTGGCTGGTTCATGCTGCCGGTGTTCGTACTCGCGGAGTTAATCGGGCCGCTGGTCGAGGGGTCGGTTACGCTCTCGTCGGCCTCGGGCTCATTGGCCTCGTTAGCGTGGAGTTCGCTGCGGCCTACTTTCTGCTTGCAGTCGGGATCGGCGTCGTGCTCTCGTGGCTGAGCATCTACAGCGAGGTGTGGGGCTACCGGCAATACGACCACCCGCGACAGCAGATATGGCTGCTCGCCGCGAGCCTCGTCGAGAACCTCGCTTCCGCCAGTGGAAGGCGTTCGTCAAGTGGCGCGCGCTGATCGCGTACCTCCGAGGCGACCGATCGTGGGGCGAGATCGCACGTAGTGGGTTCGACAAGTAGCCACAGTGATGCCAATACGAAGCTGACGCCGACGCTAGCCCAGGAATTTCCCGATTTCGTGACGAAATACGACGTGTACGACTGGCAGTGTCCGTCTTGTGCTGGGACGTACGTCTGGGACGACATCGATTTGGACGGAGATACGTCCGATCCGCCAATCCGTCCAAACTGTCTTGAGTCAGGTAACTTCGTAATGGTGAGTAGTCCCGAACCCAGCGAGTAGTTGTTCGAGTGAGGCCCTGACTCTCGGTTTGTTATTGCAGGATCATCTTGGCTCTTTTGCAGCAATCACGGGGCCTGATTCACAGTGGATTCTTCGAGGCCCAGACTCTCAGTTTGTCGCTTTTCATATCGTACTCGCTTCGGATCGTCTGCAGTTCTTCATAGGATTCGTAGAGGCCCAGCTCGTCGATTTTTTCTGCGATTTTGATACCCCGTTGGGTCAGAACAAATCGCTTGGCATTGCCGTGATCAGACATCAAATATTCCCGGTCGACGATGTCTTTCTCGTACGCTTCCTTGAGCAAATCGGAGAGAGACTGCCGTGACACATTGAGTTGTGAGTGGAGTTGGTTCACGATACGCCCATCCTCGACATTCAAGAGGGAAACGAGTGGAATCGCACCTTTCCGAGAAAGGAATCCACCGATGTCGTCGCTCATTCTGACACTCTGAAACTCGTGGGGTGGATGTGTATACCCTACTTTTTGATCTACTATAGGTATAAATCTGATGTAGAAGTATTTCTATTGCGACCTTGGGTCGGGGCTGCAGTATTCAAACTATCATCAAATCAATCATTCCTATAAGTGTGCCGAAGGTAGGTGTAATTGGAAGACCCGGAAATGCCACGGCTACATTTACTTCAACGCCGAAATAACCTCATTGATAGGAAATTCGGCTCATGCTCTACCTGGACACGCCACCGTCCCAACCAGCGGGGTGTACTCACCGTCAATCAGCCAATCGGCTGCTCTCCTCCACTAAGACTTGCGATGGCACTCGTTCAGCGACAAAATCCAGAGCGAAGATACGACTGTGACCTCCGATAATCGGTCGACTGGTTCGCCTTCCCTCGGTGATCAAGCTGCTGATATCATTACAGCTGAGACTGACTGGGTGGAACTTGCAGAACAGCTTGACGTCGACCGCTACCGCTACCGTGATGGGCACCCTGACTGGCGTAAAGGGACACCGTTTCGTCCGATGTTTCTCGCATATTTGCGGTCGAAAGTCGAGGATGAGTCTCTCGGCACCGTCCAATCACGAGTAGAAGACGACGCCGAGTTGGCTGAAGCGTTTGGATTCGACCCCGACGACCCTCCATCACCAGCAACGTTCCGCCCGTGTCGTGTCAAAGACCGGTTCGAGGATCTTGAACACAGACTTTCCAGTAATGCTGACACCATTCGCGACGTGGCTGCCGAACGCGGCGCGTCCCTTGGCTTCAATTTGGGGTCCACCGAATCCGAGTCCGATGACGGTGACGGTGAGCCCTCGGAGCGGACGATTCAGCGTCTGCTCCGGAAGAAAGGCCGAGACGTACTTGACGAGTTGAAAACGGTCGCCATCCCGTCGCTATCGATGCCCCGACCGGAGGACGCCATCTACGAGGACGATGAACTGCTCGTGATGGAGGCGATCGCGGCAATCATGGATCTGGCAGCGAACGACGCTGGAAAGGCATTTGCCGACAAGAAAAACCCGGACCCGGATCTCGACGACCCGTTCTATGAGGACGGGCCTTCAGGCGAAACTTTGCTGGAAGCGATGAAGCAGATGTCCATCGAAAAGATCGCCACGATGATGAACTTCGCACTGCGGAAGACGTACACTCGCGCTAAACCTCGTTTGCAGGAACTGGAAAACGACGACGGGTACCGATTCGGTGTCCGGTCGAAAGTCGCGCTCGACATCACATACGTCGCGTACTACGGCGATCGTGACGAGCTTGAGTGGGTGCAGGGCACGCCGACCAACAAAGAGTATGACTGGTGTCATAAGTTCGCGACTGCGGTGATCGTCGGGGAGAACACGCACTACGTCGTCGGCGTCTGTCCACTCGGCAGCACCGAATACGCTGACACGCAGGCGTACGCTCGCGAGCGCTCCTATTATGTCGGTGATGTTGCGCGTCGACTTCTCTCCATTGCCGACGACTACGTGAATATTCGGATGGTGTACGCGGACCGCGAGTTCCACGCTGCGGACGTACTGTACACGCTGGAGGTAGAGAGAGGCTTGAACTACATCATCCCGGCAATGAAGGACCAGCACAGGATTGGGCCGATGTGCGACGAGTTCGATGAGCTAAAGCGTGGGGACGATGAACAGAATAATGTACCGCTGTACGTGAAGGAGGAGCACCCAATTCATGGTCCGGTGAAGCACGACGTATCAAATACGAAAGTCTACACAAACGTCGTGGTACTCCCACCGGACAACGACGACGATGACGTGAACGAAGAGGGGTCACCGCAGCCGTTCCTGACGAATCTCGACGTGAGTGATGAACTCCCGCATGAGCGGCGGTGGGCGACGAAAAAGATGGATGAATACGACGACCGCGGTGCGATCGAGAACTCGTACTCCTCAATCAAAGACGCCGCTGCGTGGACGACATCGAAAGAATTCGAAGTCCGGTGGTTCCATTTTGCGTTCGGCTGCATCATTTACGATCTGTGGCTTTTAGTTGATTTTCTGACGCAAGACCGTATCGGGGTGATCGAGACGCGGACGAAACCCCGAATCTCGCTGTCACGCTTCCGTGAATGGCTGAAAAGGGAGCTGGTCACACTCATTTAATCCTCATTCCGAGTTCGCGTTTCGGGAGAGCCATCAGTAGGCAGTATCGTTGTTTTCCGCTGTTTTTGTGGTGTGGTTTTCTATCCTCAGTATCGTGATAGGTTAGATAACCTGGTTCGGGTCGATCCTCGGGTAGCAGGACGACAAAACTGGATAGGTCCGTGAACGTCTGCGACCGCATTCGCAACCCCAGAGCATGTATTTTGTATTGCTGTATTTGATTTATTGGACAGGTATCGACGCACTAGCGGCCATCTGGACCTGCTTATCGAGGAGCGTACTCGTCACGATGTCAGCCCGGCTGTGCCAGGTGGTTGTGACAGAGCTATCGACCGGGTATTCGACAGTCGAATCCCGGATCGATCCGATCAGCCGCTCGTTTGGAGACGGATAGTGCCCGGAGGAACGTCTCGAAAAGGAGCGCCCGCTACGCTGTCGCGCTGGAGTCGATGTCGTCGCCGATGGTAACGAAGCTGTACTCACAGTCGGGACAGCGCCACTTCACTTTCTCGCCGAGCCGGACCATCGTGCTCGCGGCGCGATAGAACGTTCGCTCCTCGTCACAGGTCGGGCAGTCGTGGTCGCGTTCGAGACTCATGGGTCGGTTTGGGAACCATCCACCCTCAATGTACTGGTTCGCCGGCCATTTACCGCGATACACTTCATCCTGATATATCGAATGTGGTGGCGATGGGTGGTGAACCACAGTACTCAATTGGGTGTACGATGTGGGTGGTGACAATGGTCTCGGACGATCTCGCCGGCGCGCTCGACCGGGTGAACCAGCGGTTCGATCTCAACGAGTACGAGACCGACGCCTATCTCGTGGTGCTCGAACACGGTCGACTGACTGCCTCGGAGATCGCCGATCGAACCGATATCCCCCAACCACGGGTGTACGACACCGTCCGGAGCCTCGCCGAGCGCGGTCTCGTCGAACTCCGGGAATCGCGGCCCATCGAGGTGCTCGCGGTCGATCCTCAGACGGCGTTCGAAGGGATCCACGACTCGCTCGATGCGCTCGTCGACGACCTCCGGACCCACTACACCGCGCCTGCCCGCGACGCCGAGGCGGCGTCGCTCGTCAAGTCGCGCTCGACCATCCTCCGACACATCGAGAGCGTGATCGAGGAGGCCGAGTACGAACTCATCCTCTCGCTGACGCCCGATCTCGTGGCGCGGTTCGAGGATCGACTCGCCAACCGACAGCGCGCGAACGTCGCCACCGAGCTCCTCGTCACTCCCTCTGTCGACGCCCCAGCCGCCGAGGAGTACGACTACGCGTCGATCGCCACTACCGTCCGGGCGCGCGAGGGGGTCACGACCCCGGTGGTCGCGGTCGGCGACGGCGAGCACGCGGTCTACGCCACCCAGGACGCGCTCGCGTGGAACCGCGAGCGCTACGGCGTGGTGTTCGACCGCTCGGAGCTCGGCTTTCTCGTCTCGGGGTTTTTCAACACGCTCCTCTGGACGACCGCCGATCCGATTCTCGACGATGGCGACGATCGGACGTTTCCCCGGCGGTACGCCTCGATGCGTCGGTGTGTGGCGGATCTCGACGACAGCGAGGGATCGTTTACCGTGTCGATCGAGGGTCGGGACACCGCAACCGGCGAACCACGGTCGGTGTCCGGGACGGTTCGCGAGGTCACGCGCGACGAGACCGGTTTGACCGCCACCCTCACCATCGCCACCGACGACGGCACGGTGACGGTCGGCGGTCGAGTCGCTGCCTTCGAGGACGTCGAGGCTCACGAACTCCGGGTCGAACGGAACTGAATATCGACACACGAACGCAAATCGGACTGGCAAATTTTTTCGCTCATGAGTAATCTTCTTGTGTCGGCCACCCGTAGCAATGCGTGACGTTCACCCGCACGCGAACCGTACTGGATGCCACGGACACACCGGAGAACCATGCATACAACGAAAATCGTCTGTACGCTCGGTCCTGCCTCGGAGTCGCGCGAAACCGTCGCGGCGCTCGCCGACGCCGGCATGGCGCTCGCACGGTTCAACGCCAGCCACGGCTCGACCGACGACCGAGCGACCCTCATCGAGCGGGTCCGAGACGTCGACGCGACGAGCGAAGCGTCGGTCGCCACGCTGCTCGACCTCCCCGGCCCCGAGGTCCGGACCGCGCCGCTCGACGAGTCGATCGAGCTCGCGACGGGATCGGAGATTCGGTTCGTCGAAGGCGAGACCGCGACCCCCGAAGAGGTCGGGCTCTCGACGTCGATCACGGGCGTCGAGCCCGGCGATCGGGTGTTGCTCGACGACGGTCGGATCGAGACCACCGTCGAGGAAAGCGCGGGGAACGCGGTCCGCGCGCGCGTCGATTCGGGCGGGCCACTCGGCGGGCGCGCGGGTGTCAACGTCCCCGGCGTAGACCTCGGTCTCGACGTGCCCACCGAGGACGACCAACGCGAACTCGATCTCGCCGCCGATGCCAACGTCGATTTCGTCGCCGCGAGTTTCGTCCGGAGTGCCGACGACGTGTACGCCGTCAACGAGGCGCTCGAAGCCCGCGACGCCGAAATCCCGGTGATCGCCAAGATCGAGCGCGCCGACGCGGTGGCGAATCTCGACGGGATCGTCGAGGCGGCCGACGGCGTGATGGTCGCCCGCGGCGATCTCGGTGTGGAGTGTCCCCTGGAGGAAGTCCCGCTGATCCAAAAGCGGATCATCCGTCGGTGTCACGCGGCAGGCGTCCCGGTCATCACCGCGACCGAGATGCTCGATTCGATGACCCACGCCCGGCGTCCCACCCGTGCGGAGGCCTCCGACGTCGCGAACGCGGTGCTCGACGGTACCGACGCGGTGATGCTCTCGGGTGAGACGGCCGTCGGCGATCACCCCGTGCGAGTGGTGGAGGCGATGCACAGTCTGGTCGGCGAGATCGAGCAAAGCGCCGAGTACGCCGAGGGAATCGAGCGGATGGTGCCCAAACCCGGCGACTCCCGGACCGGCGCGCTCGCGCGATCCGCACGCTATCTCGCCCGCGACATCGACGCCGCAGCGGTGGTCGCGGCCACCGAGTCGGGCTACACCGCCCGGAAGGCCGCGAAGTACCGTCCCGACGTGCCGGTGGTCGCGGTGACGCCCGACGATCAGGTCCGTCGCCGACTCGGGCTCGTAGCGGGGGTGATCCCGCGACACGCGCCGCTGACGGGACCGAACGAGAGTGCGGACGCCGTGATCCGCAACGCGGTCCAGACCGCACTCGACGCGGGCGTCGCCGATGCAGGCGACACGGTGGTGGTGCTCGCCGGGATGATGACCGATCTCGAAGGCGCGAACACCACCAACACGCTCAAGGTTCACGTCGCGGCCGAGATCCTCGCGACAGGTCGATCCGTCGTCGACGGTCGAGTCTCCGGTCCGCTCTCTCGTACTGTGGACGGTGATCTCACTGACCTTCCTGAAGGGACGATCCTGTCCCTCCCCGCCGACTTCGACGACGAGTTCGACGGTAACTCGGCCCGACTCGGGGGCATCGTCAGCGCCCACGAGGGCGTCACCGGCTATCCGGCGATCGTCGCGCGCGAGACCGGCCTCCCGATGATCTCGAACGTCTCGCTGCCCGGTGTCGACGAGGGCGACAGCGTCACGCTCGATGCCGGCCGCGGCGTCGTCTACGAGGGGAGCGTCGGCGGATAACTGCTCGTTCGTCGCGCGACACCGTTTCCCCGATCACTACCGCTGCACGCGACTCCTTCACCATGACACACGATACGACACATCTCACGCTCGTTCGTACCGACCGACGACCACCCGCTGGGGACGACTCCCGCGGTGAACGATGACCGACGGCTCGCTCGACGGACTGTTCGACGGGTTCACCGAACGCGACTGGCGGTCGGACGCGTCTGGGACTGTGCGATTCGCGATGATCGGACTCGGATGGTGGACGAAAGAGATGGCGATGCCCGCCGTCACCGACTCCGAACTCTGTGAGACCACGGTCGTCGTCAGCAGTTCGAAGGAGCGGGCGACCGATCTCGCCGACACCCACGCGACGGTCGAGCACGGCCTGACCTACGACGAGTTCCACGACGGCGTGGCGAGCGAAGCCTACGACGCGGTCTACATCGCCACGCCGAACGCGCTGCATCTCCAGTACGCCGAAACTGCGGCCGCACTCGACAAGGCGATCCTCTGTGAAAAACCCATGGAAGCCACTGTCGAGCGCGCCGAGGACCTCGTCACGGTTTGCGAGGACGTCACGCTGATGGTCGCCTACCGGATGCACACCGAGCCGGCGGTTCGGCGGGCGCGCGACCTCGTGAACTCGGGGTTCGTCGGCGACGTCGTGGGAGTCCACGGCGCGATGACCCAGCGCCTCCTCGATATGTTCGACGACCCGAACCACTGGCGACTCGATCCCGACCTCGCGGGCTACGGCGCGAGCGTGATGGATCTCGGTATCTACCCGCTCAACACCACACGATTCGTGCTCGACGCCGACCCCGTTTCGGTGTCCGCTCGAATGGACTCGACTCACGACGCGTTCGCGGACGTGCCCGACGAGCGCGCGAGCTTCCGGCTGGATTTCGACGATGGCGTGACCGCGGTCTGCACCGCGAGCCAGAACGCTGCGCAGTCGAGTCATCTACGGATCACCGGGACGGAGGGCGAACTCGAACTCGATCCCGTCTTCTTCCCCGACGAACCCCGTCGGCTCCGGATCCGCCGGGGCGACCTCGACGCCACCCTCGATTTCGACCAGCGTGATCAGATGACCGAGGAGTTTACCTACTTCGCCGATCGGGTGCTTGCGGACGAGGACCCGCTTCCCGACGGCGAACACGGCCTGGCCGACATGAAGATCCTGCGGGCGATCTACGAGGCCGGTGAAACCGGCGCAGTCGTCGGCGTGGCCGACGAGCTCTGAACCTCTCGCCTGTTACCACTCCGCAACGCTGCCGTCGTCGTGTCGCCAGACCGGGTTGTGCCAGTCGATGTCGCCGGCCTGGTCACGGACGTACTCCTCGTCGATCTCGATCCCGAGCCCCGGCTCTTGGGGGAGATCGACGTAGCCATCGCTATACTCGAACACCGACGGGTCGGCGAGGTAGTCGAGCACGTCGCTGCCCTCGTTGTAGTGGATCCCGAGGCTCTGCTCCTGGATGAGCGCGTTGTGAGCACAGGCGTCGACTTGAAGGCACGACGCGAGCGCGATCGGGCCGAGCGGGCAGTGGGGCGCGAGCGCGACGTCGTGAGCCGCAGCCATCGACGCGATCTTCCGGCACTCGGTGATCCCGCCGGCGTGGCTGAGGTCGGGCTGGATCACGTCGACACCGTCGGCTTCGAGCACGGGGCGGAAGTCCTCGCGGGTGTAGTGACGTTCGCCGGTCGCGATCGGGACCGCGGTCGACGACCTGATCTCGGGGAGGTGGTCGTCGTGTTCGGGGAGTACCGGCTCCTCGACGAACATCGGCTCGTGGGGTTCGAGCGCGCGCACGAGCCGCTTCGCCATCGGTTTCGCGACTCGGCCGTGGAAGTCGACCCCGATCCCCACCTCGGGACCGACGGCCTCGCGCACCGCGGCGAGCCGGTCGCCCGCAGCCGCGACCGCCGCCGGGGTCTCGATCCGGCGGAACTCCGCGGTGGCGTTCATCTTGAGCGCGTCGAGGCCCGACTCGACCCGTTCGCGTGCGGCGTCGGCCACGTCGCTTGGCCGATCGCCGCCGATCCAGCCGTAAACTTGCATTCGGTCTCGAACCGGGCCGCCCAGGAGTTCGTAGACCGGCGCGCCGAGTTGCTTGCCCTTGAGATCCCAGAGCGCCTGGTCGACGCCCGCGATCGCGCTCATGAGTATCGGACCGCCCCGATAGAACCCGCCGCGGTACATCGCCTGCCAGTGATCCTCGATCGGGTCGGGATCCGAACCGAGCAGGTGCTGGTCGAACAGTTCTTCGACGGCCGTCTCGACCGTTCGCGCTCGTCCCTCGACGACGGGTTCGCCCCAGCCGACCCGGCCGTCGCTGGTCTCCACTCGCAGAAACAGCCAGCGCGGCGGGACGGCAAACAGCTCGTAGTCGGTGATTTCGCTCACGTAGGTCGGTCGTGGCGACCGGGGAAAAAGCCAGCCGTCGCGGCTCAGAGCTGCGGTTCGACCGTCTCGACGTCGTCGAGCTTCCGGTTGCGGAGCGCGTCGCCGGTCTCGGCGTCGAACAGGTGGATCGCGTCTTCGGGAATCCGTGCGACCGCCGGCTGGCCCGCCTCGACACGGCGGAGCCCGCCGATGGTCGCCACGAACGTCCGGGACTCGTCCATGTCGAGTTCGGACGCCTCCTCGCTATCCTCGAACGCGAGGTAGACGTTGTTGCCGCTGCCCACCGGTTCGACCACGTCGACCACCGTTCGGAAGTCGTGGTCGCTTTCGACCGTGTCGACGAGTTCGATGTCCTCGGGTCGTACGCCGAGCGTCACGCGGTCGGTACTGCCGATCGACTCCTGTGTCTCCTCGGAAAGCGGGTACTCGAACCCGTCGCCGACCAGTCGCCCGTTCTCGACGGTGGTCTCGAAGAAGTTCATCGAGGGTTCGCCGATGAACCCCGCAACGAACTGGTTCGCGGGTTCGTGGTAGGCTTCCAAGGGCGTGGCGACCTGCTGGAGCCGGCCGTCGTCGAGGATCGCGATCCGGTCGCCCATCGTCATCGCCTCGGTCTGGTCGTGGGTGACGTACACGGTGGTGACGCCGAGATCCTCCTGAATGCGCTGGAGTTCGGTCCGCATCTGCGAGCGCAGTTTCGCGTCGAGGTTCGAGAGGGGTTCGTCCATCAGGAAGACGGCGGGATCGCGGACGATCGCGCGGCCGAGCGCGACGCGCTGTTGCTGGCCGCCGGAGAGCTCGCCTGGCTTGCGGTCCAGCAGCCGATCGATCCCCATCATTCCGGCGGCCGACTCGACGCGCTCGTCGATCTCGTCGTCGGGCATGTCCGTGCTCTCTTCGAGCCCGAAGCTCATGTTCTCGCGCACGGTCATGTGGGGGTAGAGCGCGTAGCTCTGGAACACCATCGCGATGTCCCGGTCGGCGGGCTGGCGGTCGTTGATCGCCTGGTCGTCGAGAGTGATCGTCCCCTCAGTAACGCTTTCCAGCCCCGCGATCATCCGGAGCGTGGTCGACTTGCCACAGCCCGACGGCCCGACGAGGACGATGAACTCGCCGTCGTCGATGTCGGCCGAGACGTCGTCGACCGCGACGATATCGCCGCCGCCGTCCGCGAAGCGTTTCGTCACGTGATCGAGCGTGAGTTCAGCCATCAGTCTCTCCTCCGTCGCGTATCGTGTGTCATAGGTGTCGTGAGTCGTGATCGCGTCATGTTCCGCCTCCCGCGACGCCGCGGGCGAACTGATCGCCGAAGATGATGAACACCAACAGCGTCGGCAGCGCGGTCAGGAACGCGCCGGCCATCCGGAGGCCGAAATCGATGCCTTCGAGGCTCGCGCCCAGTCCGACCAGCGAGAGCGTCACCGGGGCGGCTGGCGAGCCCGCACCGCCGATCAGGATCAGCGCGAACAGTAGCTCGTTCCAGATCTGGGTGAACTGATAGATCAGCGTCACCGCGAACATCGGAGCCGACAGCGGCAACACGACCCGCCGGTAGATCCCGAACGCGCTCGCGCCGTCGAGTCGGGCCGCCTCGATCATCTCCTCGGAGAGCCCGACGTAGTATCCTCTGAACAGCACGGTACAGATCGGGATCCCGTAGGCCGTGTGGGTGACGATCAGCTCGACGAGGTCGGTCTGGTAGGGGTGGAAAAAGGGCAGCGCCCACAGCGGCGACAGCAGCTCTTCGAGCGGGATCATCGACCAGAACTGCGAGAGCGGCACCAACACCGCTTGGTACGGGATGAACACGCCGGCGACGAACAGCGCGAGGATCGGGATCTGGCCGCGCCAGCTGATCTGAGTCAGCCCGTAGGCCGCGAGGCTGCCGAACAGCGCGCCGAGCACCGTCGCCGGGATCGTCATGATGAGGCTGTTGACGAGGCCGGGCGCGAGCGCGTCGAACGCCCCCGTCCAGTTGTCGAGCGTGAACCCACCCGGTCCCGGTGGTGCGTACGGCGCGGTGCGGATGACCGACTCGCCGGTCTTGAACGACGTGACCAATCCTGCTTCGATCGGGATGAGGAAGTACACCCCGATCACCGTGAGCGCCGCGTAGAGCGCGATCCGCCACCAGCTGATGGAATCGCGCACGCTGTCGAGCGTCGAGGGCGTTGCCGTGCCGCCGTCGGTCATCGTTGTTCCATCATTTCGATCGGTCATAGCTCACCTCGCCGGTACTGACTGTAGAGATACGGGATCACGACCAGCAACGCGAGCACGTAGAGCACGATCGCGATCGCCGAGCCGTACGCCCAGTTCTGGTTCGAGTACGCCTCTCGGACCATGAACGTCGCGAGGATGTCGGCCCCCGCGGCCGGTCGGTACTGACCGAACAGCGCGTAGAGGAAGTCGAACGCTTTGAGCGCGGCGATCATCAACACGACGAGCGCGCTGATCATCGAGCCGCGGAGCTGGGGCACGATCACCCGCCAGTACATTTTGACGGTGCTCGCGCCGTCGATGCGTGCGGCCTCGAAGTGCTCGTCGGGGATAGTCTGGAGTCCGGCGAGAAAGACCACCATGGTGTAGCCGCTGAACTGCCAGACCAGCGCGAAGATAACAGCTCCAAGCACCAGTTGCGGGTTGCCGATCCAGTCCGGCTGAAGCCCCACGACGCCCAGAATCGAGTTGACGATCCCGTTTTCGATGTCGTACATCCACGACCAGAGCTGGGCCGTCACCACAAAGGAGAGGCTGAACGGCAGGAGGTACAGCGTCCGGAAGGTGTTCTGGAACCGGATCGTGCGATCGAGGAGGATGGCGAGCACGAGCCCGAGCACGATACACAGGATCGTGAACGCGACGAGCAACACGAAGGTGTTGCGCGCGGCGTCGATGAACGTTTGGCTCGCGAACAGCTCGGTGTACTGCTCGAAATCAAGCGAGGAGTACTCGGGATCGCCGAACCCCTCCATGTCGGTGAGCGAGATGAGGAAGTTCCACCCGATGGCTCCGTAGACGAACAGGCCCATCAGGAGGAACGGCGGGAGCCAGAACGGCAGCGAGCTGACGAAGCCGCTCTTTCGGAGCGATCGGAGCCATCCTCCTTGGCTCGTGGCGGTCGAGCCGGAGCCGCCGCTCACGGTCGTGCCGCCGTCGGTGCGTACCGCGCGCGCGTCATCGTCGCTCGATCGGTCGTCGGAACCGGGAGTGAGCCGCTCGGCGAGCCCGCGGAGTCTCGATCGCACCGTTTCGTGGGGGTCAGTTCGATCCGGAGACGGCATCAAGCATCCCCTGGGTCGCGGCGTCGAGGTCTTCCGAGCCGAGGAAGGAATCGGTGATTACGCCGTCGATCTCGCTGTGGACGTCCGGCAGCACGGCGAGACCGTGGGCGATCGTCGGCGGCTTGTTCGAGACGTTGTTGTAGTCCTCGATGGTCTGGGTGAGGTAGGGGCCGAACTCGTCGGTGGGGACGTCGGTGCGCGGCGGGATCGATCCTTTGTACTGGTTGAAGCGAACCTGGGCATCGGGCGTGCCGACGTACGAGAGCCACGCCTGTGCAGCCTGGGAATCGGCGGCGCTGGCCGCCATGGGGAACGAGTCGAGATGCAGCCCGTACATGTCGTCGGTGCCGGGGAAGGAGACGTTGTTCCAGTCGGATTCGTACTCGAAGCCATCCTGGTTGCGGTACGCGCCAGCCACCCAGTTGCCCTGGTGCATGAACGCGGCCTCGCCGTTCATGATCAGTTGGTTCGCCTGGGTGAACCCGACGCTGGAGGCGTTCTGGTTGATGTGATTGAAGTACTGGTTGACCATTTCGAACGCCGATCGCACGGCCTGTTCGTCACCCTCGCCGTTGATGTAGTCCATGAACGGCTGATAGCCCGCCTGGCCCTGGAGGACGACCTCCCAGAGCTGGAGCGTGGTGAAGGGGGCCTGGAGGCCCTGGGCCATCCCGACCGCGTCGGTCTCCTCTTCGACAGTCTTCATCGCCGCGAGGAGATCGGATGGTTGCGAGAAGCTGGTGGGATCGACGCCGGCTTCCTCGACGACCGAGACGTTGTAGAAGAGGTCGTTCATCCGGTGGGAGCCGATGGGGACGGCGACGTAGGGGCCGTCGCCGATGGAGCCGGCGTCCTCGCCGACCTGGGAGTAGGTTTTGGCTTCCTGGGAGTAGTTGCTGCGGAGATCGTCGGTCCAGACCTGCTCGCCGACGTCGGCGAGGAGTCCGGCCTCGGTGAACGGAACGAGGTTGAGCCCGGGCCAGTCGGCCCACGATGCGGGGAGATTTTGGTTTTGGGCGCGGTTGGAGATGGTGGTGTCGAGGTTGGTGTTGCCACCGCCACCGATCGCCTGGAAGTTCGCGCTGACGTCGGGGTTGGCTTCCTCGAACCCCTCGACGAGGTTATCGAGGGCCGTCGCGCCGTCGCCACCGGTCCAGCCGTGCAACACGGTGAGGTTTCCACTACTGCCGCCACTGCTGCTGCCGTTGGCACTACTGCCGTTGCTACCACTTCCGTTACCACTGCTGCCGTTGGCACCACCGCCGCTCTCGTTGCCGCCGCTGCCGTTACCACCACCGCCACCGCCGCCCGTACAGCCGGCGAGACCGGCCATGCCGACGGTGCTTGCTATCGCTGCGCGCTTCAGGTACGACCGCCGTGAATGTCCCGGATCCGAATCTGTCATGGTTCTCTCGACATCCAGACATTGAAACCCGATTGTAAAACTCTTTCGTGGATTTACTCGTCATCGTGTATCACTCTAGAAAAAGGCGAAATCGCGGTAGGTGGGACGTGTCGTTCGCTGGGGCACTCTCTCGTTCGATCGTCACTGGTGTGGTATCGTGTTGGTCGTTGCACTGTCCGGGACGTATCGGTCGTTGCAGCTACGTCGAGTGATTCGTCTGTTCACTGCAGTCACTTCTCCGCGGACGGATGGTTGCACCCGACGTCAGCACGTTCTCTCAGGAAAACCATTCGAATTTGAAATAATGTTTATTGACCTCCGATGTGGTGTGTGAGATGATGTTTGACGAAGGAAGTCAGCACACTTCACAACGGATCGGTCGTCGACAGTTCGTCGGTGGATTGACGTCACTGGCTGCGGCGTCGGCCTTCTCGCTCAGCGTTTCGGACGCCGCTGCGGCGCAGGTGACTGCGGGCGATGACTCACCCACCCAGACCGTCACCTCACCCGACGGGACCGTCGCAGTCACGGTGGACGTCACCGATGGCGTTCCGAGCTACCGCATCGCCCACGGTGGAACGACCGTTATCGAGAACTCGACGCTCGGGTTCGAGTTCGAAAACCAGCCCGCCTTTCGGGATGGCGTCACCGTCACCGGAACCGAACGCTCGACGGTGGACGAGACGTGGACGCCGGTCTGGGATCGGTACGACGAGATCCGCGAACACTACGCGGAACTCCGTTTGGGGCTCCGAGAGTCCGGTGGCTCCGGGCGTGCACTCACGCTGGCGGTCCGTGCGTTCGACGACGGTGTGGGATTTCGGTTCGTCTTCCCCGAGGACAGCGGGTTCGGCGAGTTCACCATCAGCGCCGAACGGACGCAGTTCGCCTTCGCCGACGACTCTACGGCGTGGTGGATCCAGAGCGACTTCAACAGCTACGAGTACGCCTACGAGGAGACGCCGCTTTCCGAAATCGGCTCACAGAGCCCGACGGGTGGGGCGCACACCCCGATCACGATGAAGACTGCCGAGGATCGCTACGTGAGCGTTCACGAGGCGAACCTCGTGGATTACGCCTCGATGGCTGTTCGTCCGGTATCGAACGGTTCGACGACCTTCGAATCGAACCTCGCGCCGCTCCCGGACGGAACGAAGGTGACGGCGTCGGCCCCCCACCGAACGCCGTGGCGCACGGTACAGCTCGGCGAGCGACCGGGCGACCTCGTCGAGTCGAACCTGGTCGTCAACCTCAACGAGCCGCGTGATCCCGAGGCGTTCCCACAGGGAACCGACTGGATCGAACCCCAGAAATTCATCGGGATCTGGTGGCTGATGATCACTGGCCGCGCGGACTGGGAGTACACGGGCCCCGAAACCGGCAACCACGGTGCTCAAACCGGGCGGATGAAGCAGTACATGGAGTTCGCGAGCGAGCACGAGATTCCGAGCGTGCTCGTCGAGGGCTGGAACGAGGGCTGGGATTCGTATCCGGGCGACGGCTCCACGATGGATTTCGACGACCCGTACCCCGACTTCGACTGGCAGGAAGTCGTCGACTTCGGTCGGGAACTCGATCCGTCGGTCGAGATGACCGCCCACAACGAGACGGCGGGCAACGTCTCGAACTACGAGAGCCAACTCGACGACGATCCGAACCCCTTCGCTGATTACGACGAAAAAGGCATTCGCTCGATCAAGACGGGCTACGTCGCCGACAGCGGGGTCTCGATCGATGGGACGACCTACAATCACCACTGCCAGGCGCTGGTCAACCACCACCACCTCGTCTACCGCGAAGCCGCGAAACACCGCCAGATGCTGGAGGTCCACGAACCGATCAAACCGACCGGCGAGCGCCGCACCTATCCCAACGTGATGACTCGCGAGGGTGTGCTGGGCCAGGAGTACGATTCCTTCGGGTATATCGACCCTTCACACCACGTCACGTTCCCCTTCACCCGGATGCTCGGTGGGCCGGTCGAGTTCACTCCGGGCATCTTCGATATGGACTCGGGATCGGGCGGGATCGAGACGACCCGAGCGAAACAGCTCGCGATGTATCCCACCTACTTCAGCGGCCTGCACATGGCTGCGGACCTCCCGAGTTCCTATCTCGCGGATCGGCCGGCGACCCTCGAAACCGACGCGGTCGCCCAGGCGGAGTTCGGCGAGATCGAGGGATTCCCGACTGGTGCGCGGTGGGCCAACGCACAGGGCGAACGGTACGTCCGGGTCGATCCGAACAACGCCGGCACGGGAGCGTCGGTCTCGTGGACGATCGAGAACGTCGAGAGCGCGGGCGAGTACGAGCTCCATCTCCGGTACGCGAGCGACGCCGAGGACAACGCTGTTCCGGCGGACACCGACCGAACGGCAACGGTGACAGTCGACGGTTCGGCGCGCACTCACCTCACGTTCCCGCCGACCGAATACTGGGACGAGTGGACAGCGATCTCGACGACAATCTCGCTGGCGGCCGGCGAGAACACGATTTCGGTGTCGTTGGCCGATGGTGACTCCGGCGGATTCAACCTCGATTCGATCGCCGTCACCGAGACGGGCGAGTCGATGCCAGCACCCGAGACCGCACCGATTCGTGGACCGACCGTCGAGGAGTTCCAGTTCATCGAGGACGTGCCGGCCGCCGGCTGGGACGACACACGCGTGCTCGACGCTGCGATCGGCGAGTACACGGTGACCGCCCGCCAGAAGGACGAGGAGTGGTACGTCGGCGCGATGACCGACGAGAACGGCCGCGCGCTCGACGTTCCGCTCGACTTCCTCGCGCCCGGTAAGCGAAAGGGACACCGAGTGAACGGGGAGAAAGACGAACGAGGCGGCCGTGGTAGAGGCAATGGGAACGGTCGTGGAAAGGGTCACGAGAAATCGAAGGGACGAGGCCACGACGACCACCGCGGCAAGGGCAAGGGTCACGGGAAGGCGAGCGGCAACGGACACGAAAAACACGACGAGGAAGACGAAAGGGGCGACCAAAAAGTCCCGAACGGCCCGAAGTACGTCGCGGAGATCTACTCCGACGGGATCGACGCGGCGTACGACGCGAACCTTGCGGACGTTCGTGTCGACGAGGCCATCGTCACGCCACGGACGACGCTGCTGGCCTCGATGGTCGAGACCGGCGGCACCGCCGTCCGCTTCCGTCGGGCCACCGACGGGGAAGTCGGGGAACTACCGCGATACGAACGGCCCACCCAGGAGGTGGACGTCGCCATCGCGGACGAGGTGTTCGTCCAGGAGACCTTCATCACGGCCACGGGATCGAACGCGAGCGACTTCATCGGTGGGACGACCGTCGAGATCGCCGTCGACGGCGAAGTGGCGTCGAGCGCGAACGTCCGCTTCCCGCCGAACACCACGGATGCGAGCTACACGTTCTCCTCCACGATCGACGAGCCAGGGACCTACGACGTTCGCGTGCGCACGACCGACGGGACGACGCTGGCCGCGGAGACCGTGACGATCAAACCGCCCGCGACCGTCGCCGACATCAGCGATCCGTCGGGTGACGACGACGGCCCTGGTGGCTACACCTATCCGACCGCCGACGCGTTCCGATCGGGTGCGTTCGATCTCCAGTCGTTCGTGGTCGAGCAGACGCCGAGTATCTACGAATTCACCTTCGAGGTCGAGAACCTCTACAACGCCTTCGGGAGCAGTCGCGGCTTCTCGCCACAGATGTTCGTCCTCTGGGTCCGCGATCCCGCCAAGAGCGGTGGCTCGACCAGTAGTCTCGACGACCTCGGTGCGACAGTCGAGTTCGAGCAGCCCTGGCACTACCGTCTGGAGATCAGCGGGTTCACCAAGAGCATCGTCGACGCGACGGGCGCGCCCGTGACCAACGCCGACGACAACACGGTGAGTCTCAACGAGTCCGTCGATATGTCGGCCGGAACGATCACGTTGACGCTCGATCGGGACGCCTTCGACGGCGTCGACACTGCGGATCTCGAAGTCATCGCGATGGTCCAGTCCGAAGACCGGGGGACGCTCCGTCCGGTCGCAGAACAGAAGGGAGCGTACGTTTTCGGCGGGGCGAAGTCGGGTGCGGCAGACGTGGCTCCGCGCATCGTGGACCTGATCACGCCCGATGGCGTTTCCCAGCCCGCGGCACTGTCGTACTCGGCCGGACAGCGCGCGACGCTTCCGTTCCGCTCACTCTGATTCGGACAAGAGACGGCGACTGACTGACATCGCCGCTCTTCCGGACGCTTCGGTGAACGGCGAGGAAGATTGTCTTCTGCTCCGGTAACAGTTACGTTCCGTCGAACGTCGCGAATCGCTGATTCACGGGTTCGATGCGACTACGCTTCGTCGAACAGCTCCTCACCGTCGATCATGTGTTCTTCGACCGCATCGAGATCGAGCGTCAGCCCGAGGCCCGGCTCCTCGGGTACGTCGATCGAGCCGTCAGCGATGACCGATTCCTCGACGAGGTCCTCCCACCACCCGAGCTGGTAGGAGTGGTACTCGACCGCGAGCGAGTTGGGAATCGCCGCGCCGACGTGCGCGCTCGCCATCGTCGCCACCGGCGAGGAGACGTTGTGCATCGCCACCGGGACGTAGTAGGTGTCGGCGAGGTCCGCGATCTTCCTGGTCTCGCGCATCCCGCCGACCTTCGGGAGGTCGGGCGCGACCACGTCGACGGCCTGCTCTTCGAGGAGCCGGCGGTGGCCGTGCTTGCGGTAGACGTTCTCGCCGGCGGTGATCGGGACGGTCGTCGACTGGCTGACCTCGCGCTGGACGTCGTGGTTCTCCGGCGGCACCGGATCTTCGAGCCACCAGACGTCGTAGTCCTCGATTGCGCGCGCGATGCGCTTTGCGCTCCCGCCCGAAAACGCCCAGTGACAGTCGAAGGCGGCGTCGGCCCGACCGTCGAGACGTTCGGTCACCGCACGGACGATCTCGGCTTTGTGATCGATTTCGGCGTTCCGGAGGTGGCGATTCGCCCGATCCTTCTCGTGGCCCGAGGGAACGTCGAGATCGAACTTCAGCGCGTCGTAGCCCAGTTCTTCGACGACGCGCTCGGCCTCGTCGGCGTTCGCCTCGGGGTCTTCCTCCTCGCCGGCGTGACAGTCACAGTAGACCCGCACCTCGTCGCGGTACTTCCCACCCAGCAGCTGGTAGGCGGGGAGTTCGAGGATCTTCCCTGCGAGATCGTGGAGCGCGATCTCGATGCCCGAGATGGCGGTGACGACCGTGCCCTCGATCGAGCCCTCGCCCGACATCTTCTGAATCAGGTGCTCGTACAGCCGATCGAGATCGAGCGGGTTCTCCCCGACCACGAACGGCGTCATCCGATCGATGACCTCCGAGACCCCGGCCCCCCAGTAGGCCTCGCCGGTGCCGACGATCCCCGCATCGGTGTACACCCGTACGAGGGTCCACGGGAAGTTGCCGTCGACCATCGTGGTCTGGACGTCGGTGATCTCGACGTCGCGGCCGCCGCCGCGTTTCGCGCGAATCCCCATGGTTCCGGCCGAGAGGTCGCGCATCGTGTACTCGGCGTTCGGATCGTGGAGCTGTGTGTAGTCCACCGGCATACCCGATCCTTTACTCGCTCACTAATAAATCGTGAGGGGACGGATTCAGGTGGTGAATGCAAGCCCCAGGACTATTCCCGTTCGGTCAGAGTCGAAACTCGTGCAACCGTTACAGCTCGAAACGGTGGATATTCTGACCGGGACGGCGATCATCTTCGCCGTGAGCATGTTCGCCGGTGGGATCGGAAACTACCTCGGCATCCGGCTCGTCTCGGATCAACATCCCTCGTTCGTCCACGCTCTCGTCTCCTCGATACTCAGTGCGGCCGTGTGGGGCATTGTGAGCCTCGCGCTCAACGTCTACGATGTCGGCATCACGCCGTTCGCCGGCGCACTCGTCGCCCTCCTCATCTGGATCGTCGTGCTCTACCTCCGGTACTCCGGCGGGATCGTGAGTGCCGTTCCCGCGGCCCTCCTCGCGTGGGTGATCTCGATCATCGTTCTCTACGTGATCGCAGTCTATACGACCGTTCCCTTCGAGGCCATCGGAATCCCCGCAATCTGAGTCGTTTTCCACCGTCTTCCTCTCGCCGATCGCCGGTGGCTATCGTTCGCTGTCGGGAACTACGACGACTTTCCCGAATCCCTCGCGCTCTTCGAGCATCTCGTGGGCGCGGGCGGCTTCGCTCATCGGGAGCGTCTCGCGGATCTTCGGCTCGAACGTACCGTCCCACACCAGCGAGAGGACGTCGTCGACCTCGCCCAGCGAGGCCATCGTCGATCCCAGGATGTCGACTTGCTTCCAGAACACCCGATTGATGTTGGTCTCGGCTTTCGGCCCGGTGGTCGCCCCGCAGGTCACGAGCCGGCCGCCCTTGGCGAGACACTTGATCGAGTCCTCCCACGTCGCTGGCCCCACGTAGTCGACCACCACGTCCACCCCGCGGCCGTCGGTGGCCTCGCGCATCGCGGGCGCGAAGTCGGTCTCCTCGTAGTTGACGGTGTGGTCCGCGCCGCACTCGCGGGCGTACTCGAGTTTCTCGTCGGTGCTCGCGGTGGCGTACACCTCCGCGCCGACGTACTTCGCGATCTGGACCGCGGCGTGGCCCACGCCCCCGGACGCGCCGAGGACGAGAATCGACTCGCCGGGACCGAGGTCCGCCCGTGTGACCAGCATCCGCCACGCGGTCTGGAAGACGAGCGGCGCGGCGGCCGCGGTCTCCCAATCGACGCCCTCGGGGACCGGCACGAGGTTCTCGGCGGGGACGGCCGCCTGCTCGGAGTGGACCCCTTGAACGTGCTCGCCGATGATGTGGTAGCTCTCACAGAGCGAATGCTCGCCGTGGCGGCAGAACTCGCACTCTCCGCACGACCGGCCGGCGGTGACCGCGACTCGGTCGCCCGGTTCGACGCGGGTGACGTCCTCGCCGACTGCCTCGACCACGCCGGCGGCGTCCGATCCGGGAACGTGGGGCATGTCGAGGTCGACGCCCGGCAGTCCGCCGCGGGTGAACACGTCGAGGTGGTTCAGCGCGCCGGCTTTCACGTCGACGAGCGCCTCGTTCCGATCGGGTTCGGGATCGGGATACTCGCCGTACTCGATGACGTCACGGTCGCCGTGCTCGGTGAACTGGACGGCCTGCATGGGGCGTGGTGGGCGCGACGCCCGGATAGCGGTTTCGATGGCGGAGATCGACGCCCACGACCGCCACGCGGACGACCCCGATCGGCGATTCCGTGAGCAACGTACTCATGCGGAGAGTCCGGGCGGTAGCCTCAATCGATTCCTCGCTCAGGATCCATCCGGGGACGAGGTGACCAATGTCAGACTGCCCGATCTGCAAAACGACCGAGAACGTCCGGCCGAGCTGGACCACCGGCTACCAGCGCCGGTGCAACGAGTGTGGCGTCCTGTTCAACGATCACGGTGCGAGAGCCACGCTGTAACGCCGTCGCGTCGCCACTGTAAGCCACCCTGTCGCTTCCGTCGAGTTCGTTGCCCATGCGGCCGCGCATCGTACTGCGGCCGTATCGTATCTTCTCAAAAACGTGCGCTCCGATCACCGGTACTCCGTGGGTACGTATCACAACGGATCGGTACAGAAACTCCGGGCACAATCGCTATCCACCAGTCGTCGACAGCTTCCAGCAGAGACTACAATGAGAAACTACGCAGGCGGGCGGGGACCGGTGCTCGCGCGGTTCGCACGACCGACCGGTCGCTCGACCACGTTCGCCGTGGTCGCGGACCCGCACGTGACCGCGACCGCCGAGGGGACGTGGAAAGTCTTCCATCGGACCGTGGCGCGCTTCCGGACCGCGCTCGACAACGCAGACCGGCTCGACGTCGACGCGGTCGTCGCGACCGGTGACCTCACGAAGGACGGAACCCCCGCGGAGTTCGAGCGGGTGGACGCGCTATTGGCCGATCGCGACGTGCCGTTCGTCGCCGTTCCGGGGAACCACGACGTCCCGAAGGCGGCCGACGAACACGACACGCCACCGGTCGAGCGGTTCGTGAGACAGTACTCGCCCGGCAGGCTCCCTACGGTCGTGCGGATCGGCGGCGTCGATCTCGTCATGCTCGACAGCGCCACCGCTCCCGACGGATCACTCGTCGACACGCACGAGGGGGCGCTCTCGGCGGCCCAGCTGGAGTGGCTCGACACGACGCTCGCCGAGGTCGAGTCACCGGTCGTCGTCACTCACCATCCGGTCGGAGCGATCTCCGAGGGGATCGATGCGCTCGCCCCGAGTTCGCACTACCGACTCCGAAACGCCGACGCGGTCGCCGACGTCCTCGCTACCCACGACGCTCCGCTCGTGGTTTCGGGGCACGTCCACTGGCCCGCGGTGGTCGATACGGGGACGGCTCGTCAGGTGATCGCGCCGGCGACGTGTTCGTTCCCTCAGGCGGCGCTGCTGGTCCACGTCGAGCCTCGGGGAACCACCGTCTCGTTGCTCCCGCTCGCCGATCGACGAGGGCTCGAAGAGGCGCACCGGCACGCACGACGAGGCGGCGACCGCGCCGCAGCGTTCGTTGCCACCGCCGACGACGGCTATTTTCGGGAGTTGCCGCTGATCGACGAGGCGACCGACGCGACCGCGTTGCGGCCGCGCGATCCGCCGGTTCGTCCGCCGTCCTGACGACTCTAGCCAACGAAATCAGTGCGGCTTGGGGTTCAGGTGGTCGGGAACGAACCAGCGACGGACCACGATCCCGATCGTCCCGCCGATCAGACCGGCGAAGGCGTACATCGGCGCGAGCAGGCAGACCGCGAGCAGTGCGAAAAACGGCGAATAGAACAGGAAGGCGGTCCCGCTCGCGGCAAACCAGACCACGAACGAGGTGATCCCGAGCAGCAGCGAGAGCACGGCGATCCCGAAGCAGCCGGCGCGGAGCCCTGCCGACGCGCCGTCGTAGACGTTGGTGCCGAGAGCGAACCCGGCGGCGAACCCGCCGGCAGCGCCACCGAAATGACCGGCGACACCGAGATCGATCCCCTGGCTGCCGGCGTAGAGCATCGCGAGCGCGTACATCGTCGTCGTGACCGCTCCGACTGCGGCGACCCACCACGGTCGACCCACGAGATCCGTCACGATCTCGTGTCGCGTGTGACGCCAGTTCATGTCGTATAACTCACACCGGAACGTAATAAAACCTCGCGACCATCACGTGGCTGAACTAACGTCGCCGACGGACGAACGGAGATACCGGATAGAGCGGGATCGTCCTCTCACAGCGTCAGGACGACCGCCGCTGCGAGCGATCCGGTGAGGAGGATGCCGCTCCAGAGTGCGACTCGTGTGGCGAACTGCCGACTTGGGCCGGCGGCGGTCAGCGCGGCCTTGACACCGATGCTCGACGCCGTAGCGAGCAGGACGGCGATCACGGCGGTCTCGTAGCCGAGACTTCCTGTCCGATAGAGCGAGACGGTCGAGGCGGTCGCGCCGGCCGAGGAAACCAGTCCCGAGAGGACGGCGGTGACGTAGAAGCCGACCTCGCCGAACTGAGCTTGGGCGAACCCGCCGGCGAGGACCACCACTGCGAACATCGCGCCGAACGCGAGCACGTTCCGGAGCGAGAAGGGACTGTCGAGATCCATCGTCACCTGTTCGTCCCAGTCGGCGGTGACGGCCGCGATCGCGACGCTTCCAACGACGACGATCGCGAGCGGGACGACTGCGCCGACGAGCACGTTCGGGAGGGTGAACGCGAGCACGATCGCGAGGTTCCGCAGTGCCATCGCCGCGTCCGCGAGCAACACGGCGGCGACGGCGTAGGAGGTCATGGTCGGGCGCTGCCGAACCGAATCCAGCATCGTCCCGACCACGGCAGTCGAGGAGGCCAACCCCCCGAAAAAGCCCGTGACGGCGATCCCCCGGCCCCCATACGTTCTGACGATCGCGTAGTTCACGATTCCGATGGCGGCGACCGCGACCACCATCAGCCACACCACTCGGGGTTCGATCGCAACCGCGAGTTCGCCCGAGCCGATCGTGACGTCGCCGGTCGGCAGCAGCGGGTAGATCACGAACGCGAGAATGGCGAACTCGGTGGTCGAGCGGAGCTCCTCGCGCGAGAGCCCGCCCGCAAAACTGTGGAGTTCGCGCTTCAGTACGAGGAGAAGCGAGGACAGGACGGCGACGGTCACGCCCTCGATGACGTAGCCGGCGGCGGTCAGCGCACCGACGCCGTAGGCCACCAGCATCGAGACCGAGGTCGTGAGCGAGAGTCCGAGGTCCTCGTCCCGGAGGCCCTGCACCGCGAGCACCGCTCCCTGGACGATGACGAGCAGACCGCCGATCGCCAGCAGCCCCTCGCGATCGAGGGTGGTGAACACCGCGCCGAGCAGCGTGATGAGCGAGAACGTCCGGATGCCCGCGGGCTTGTCCGACCACTCGCGTTCGAGACCGAGAAACAGCCCGAGCGCGCCCGCGAGCGCGATCCTCGCGACGGGACTGTCGAGCGAGACGGCCACTTGAGCGACGAGGCTCACGCTTCGGCGTTCCTCCGCCGGCGTATAAACGTCCGTCGGCCTGTCGCTCGGCTTCAGCATTGTCGTGATCATCGCTGCACCGCCGCTCGCCCACGACAGCCGTCACGCTTATTACTGGATAGTATAACCTAGTTATCGATGGCACGAGCCCGAACGCAGCTTCGATCCGCCCGCGAGGGCACGATCACCCCGGCGATGGAGCGGGTGGCCGAGCGCGAGAACCGCGATCCCGAGTTCGTCCGCGAGCAGGTGGCCGCGGGCGAGGCAGTGATCCCGGCGAACCACGCCCACGAGGGCCTCGATCCGATGATCATCGGCCACGAGTTCGCCACGAAGGTCAACGCCAACATCGGCAACAGCGAGACCACGAGCGACCGCACCGAGGAACTCAGAAAACTCCACGCGGCGGTCCACTACGGCGCGGACACCGTGATGGACCTGAGCACCGGCGAGGATCTCGACACGATCCGCGAGGCGAACGTCGATCATTCGCCGGTGCCCATCGGAACGGTACCGATCTACGAGGCGGTCAAGCGTGCGGAGAGCCCCGAGGAGATCACTCACGAACTCCTGCTCAACGTGATCGAAAAGCAGGCCGAGCAGGGCGTCGACTACATGACGATCCACGCGGGCGTCCTGATGGAACATCTCCCGCTGACCGACGGCCGGGTGACGGGAATCGTCTCGCGTGGTGGCTCGATTCTCGCCCAGTGGATGGAGGAGAACGCGATGCAGAATCCTCTCTACACCGAGTTCGAGGCAATCTGTGAGATTTTCGCCGAGCACGACGTCACGTTCAGCCTCGGCGACGGCCTCCGCCCCGGAAGTTTGGCGGACGCGAGCGACGAGGCCCAGTTCGCCGAGTTGGATACACTCGGCGAACTCACCCGGACCGCGTGGGATCACGGGGTCCAGGTCATGGTTGAGGGGCCGGGCCACGTGCCGATGGACCAGATCCGGGACAACGTTGAGCGCCAGCAGGAGGTCTGTGACGGCGCGCCGTTCTACGTGCTCGGGCCGCTGGTGACCGACGTCGCACCGGGCTACGACCACATCACGAGCGCGATCGGCGCGACCGAGGCCGCCCGCGCGGGGGCGGCGATGCTCTGCTACGTCACGCCCAAGGAACACCTCGGACTGCCCGACGCCGAGGACGTTCGGGAGGGCCTCGCAGCCTACCGGATCGCGGCCCACGCCGGCGACGTAGCGAACGGGCTGCCCGGCGCGCGCGACTGGGACGACGCGCTCTCGCAGGCTCGGTACAACTTCGACTGGCGTGAGCAGTTCGATCTCGTGCTCGATCCCGATCGCGCCCGGAGCTCGCACGATCAGACTCTGCCGGGTGACAACTACAAGGAGGCACGCTTCTGCTCGATGTGTGGCGTCGAGTTCTGTTCGATGCGGATCGATCAGGATGCACGCGACGCCGACGGCGAGATGGGTGCGCTCGATGCGGGCGTCGATCTCGACGCCTCGCCGGCTGCGGCGGTCAACCTCCCGCCAGTGGGAACCCACGACACCAGCGCGGTGCCGGAGCTACCTGATCTCGATGGGGCGGTCCATAGCGACGGCGAGCCGGCGGACGACTGATTCACTGTCACTTTCGTTCTCCAACGTCGGCTGTCGCTTCGAGTGAGACACGCCGGATGACAGCATATGCAGCCACAACCCTTAGAAGCGGTAGAGAGTGTGTTACTGTTCTATGACGGAGACTCCAGAAACGAGTCCGATCGAGGAGCGCGACGAGAACGACCGAGAACTGGAAGAGCGCAGGGCGGACGAAACGGAAGCGCCGGTGGCCGATGGGCCACGGGCCGCCGACTTCGAGACGGTGACGGCGGAGCTGGCCGACGCGTTCGATATCGACGGCCGACGGGGCGAGACGATCACCGATCTCCGGACGACCGAGACCGACGACGGACGTCAGGTCGTCGCGACCGTCGAGAAATCCCGGTCGACGATGGTCACTCACCGTCTCGACGACGCGAAACGGAGCGGAAAGCGCGTGGGTGGCGGTGCGGCGATCCTCGCGTTTCTGGCCGGCGTGGCGTACGCAGTGTTCGCCGCACGACGACTGCTCGGGAGCGATGGCGACGAGACTCGTGAGGACGAGACGCCGCCCGAGGAGATCTCACTCGACGAGTAGCGGTCGACGCCCGTAGTGCTCACATTCGTGGACGAAACGCCCGGACGACTGCCGACCGACAGCGTATAAGTCGCCAGCGGTCGTTGTCGCGCCATGACGATCTACACGGGCCGGGGCGACGAGGGTCAGACCGATCTCCGGACGATGGATCGCGTCTCGAAGGCCAGTCCACGAATCGAGGCCTACGGGACGGTGGACGAAGTGAATGCGACTGTCGGGCGAGTCCGACCGACGGGTTACGACGATGTGGACGAGCAGCTCCGCGCGATCCAGAACCACCTCCATATCGTGCAGGCCGACTTCGCGAACCCCGACCCGGACACCGAGGACCCGCAGATGACCGCCGAGCGCACGGACCGTCTGGAGGAGTGGATGGACGCCTACGACGACGAACTCGAACCCCTCCAGTCGTTCATCCTCCCCGGCGGTGGCGACGCGGGCGCGCGCCTCCACCACGCCCGGGCGGTCTGCCGGCGGGCCGAGCGCCGCGCGGTCGCGCTCGCGAGCGAGGAGGAAATCAACGAGGCCGCGGTGGTTTACCTGAACCGCCTCTCGGACGCGCTGTTCACCCTGGCGCGCGTGGTGAACCAGCGCGACGGGGTGGCAGAGGAAGCGCCCGAGTACTGAAGACAACGTTTATACTTCGAGGTCGGGAACTGATGGATGCGGGTCGGTGATCTAGGCCGGTTATGATACCTCCTTCACACGGAGGAAGTCGGCGGTTCAAATCCGCCCCGACCCACTTCTGACGGCGCGACACGACGAGCGAAGCGAGGAGCCTGTGCTGCCAGAAATGGTCACGAAGGATTTGAGTCCGCAGAACCAGGGAGCAAAGGGCTACTTCCGGTCTTCATTGTCGGAGATATCATAATAATAGTCGGTGTGTAGAGCTTGCTCCCACCGGAGGAGACACAGAAGATTCAATATAATAAAGAATTGACCTAGTGGCTTTTCTTCTCCGTGATAGAGCCCATTCCGCCAATTCTGAATCACTCCATATGCCTGATCTGGTCCAGCACCTTCGCTGAAAGCAGCAACTTCGTGCCTAAAGTCTACTAAAATGTCTGAAAAACTACTCCGCACAACCTCTCTTTCTACGTGGAGCAATAATGCGCCAATGCTGCTAACATAGGTATCTTCGTCCTCACTATATGTATAATATTCCTCACCCTGACTAAGTCGTCGGATTCGTCCCTCTGGCTTCAGACGACCATCAAAACAGATATCTTCTCGTGATATTTCCTTCAAGAATGCTTCCAGCGAAGCGTACACTAAATAGTTGGCTAACAAGTGTGAGTTTGCACCGAGAAATGACTCCTCTTCTGGAGCGGACATTATACAACTAAGGACGGTAGACATCTTAACCATTTGATCAAAGTATTGCGTTCCTTCTGACCCTCTGGGGCGGACTTGTCTATAACTCTCTCGCCAGTATTCACGGTGATCTTCAGTAATCTTGGCTTGCCCGACCCGAGTCAACGGAATAGCTAACTTCAGAAGTTTCTTTGGCGAAAGCTCACCAATATCCTCAACAGAATTATCAAAGGACAGAAGAACGTTGTCTGTCGGGAATTCGTTAGAATCGAAAACGGAGGAAACGCCATTCGTGATACCCCATTTCAAGGGATAATCGACGCTCTCCTGATCTCCGATCCGAATCTCTAATCTCGAATCAGAGGGGTATCTTTGATGATAATTGTGGTACCGACGTTCAATCTCTTTCCACTCCATGATACTGATGACACTCGCATCAGTGTGTCTTTAATCGGCTCTGTAGTTTCGCTAGACGCGAAGGCTACGACTGCGTTATTGCCGTAGAAAGCGAAGAGACGGATTGGTTTGACATCCGAAATCCGTCTCTTCACGCGTGTTACGGTGGCTAAAGCTAAATCAGTTGTCGCTAATCCGAACGAACCCGCCGACCCCGAAGGGGGTGGCGGGTTCGCCGAATGGGCCATGCTCACGCTGCATGCACTTCGCATCGAACTAGGCAAATCCTACCGCGTCGCGGTGGATTTGCTCAGCGAGATGCCGGGTGTCCTCAACGAAATCGGTCTCACGCGTCTCCCACACTACACCGTTCTCCGCACATGGTTTGAGCGGATTCCAACCGAGACCTGGCGTGCGTTTCTCGGCGCGTCAGCCGAGAAACGCACTGGCCATGCTGCCATCGATTCGACCGGCTTTGACCGTGACCAGCCCAGCCGCCACTACGCCAACCGCACCCACTACCGCGTCCGGGCGCTGAAAGTCACCGCTCTCGTGGATGTCCAAACGCTGTATATCACCGACATCCACTCGACCACCTCGAAGAAACACGACGCGAAGATCGGCCCGCAGGTCGCCCGGCGCAACGCCGGCGACCTGCGGAGCCTCGCAGCCGATCGAGGCTATGACGCGAAAGCCTTCCGCGACGAACTTCGTGAAAACGGCATCAGACCGCTGATCAAGCATAGGATCATGAACCCACTCGATCACGCCCATAACGCCCGCATGGACGGTGATCGATACCACCAGCGTTCCATGTCAGAAACCGTCTTCTCGTCAATCAANGCCCATAACGCCCGCATGGACGGTGATCGATACCACCAGCGTTCCATGTCAGAAACCGTCTTCTCGTCAATCAAGCGCACGCTCGGCGCAGCCGTGCGTGCGCGAAGCTGGTGGTTGGAGTTCCGTGAAATGCTGCTGAAAGCCACCGTCTACAACCTCCGACGGAGCGTCCGATACACGTGAAATCAACCGCCGTGTACCGAAACTACAGAGCCCTTTAATCCAATGAACCAACATTCCTTCGAGCGAACCGTTGAGTTCGCCGGCTTGTGGTTGCCACCACCATCGCTCATCGAACGTTTGCACGATACGTCGTGCTCCGGTATGACTTCGATGACCGGGACTACGACGAGGGGTCTCCCGACTCCTCGATTCGCTGCTCGTATTTCTCCAGACTGGCGTCGAGCGCTTCGCTGGCGTCGATACCGGCCGAGTTCCCCATCTGGAGGGCCGTGAAGAGGACGTCCCCGAACTCGTCGGCAGTCACGGTTATCTCGCCTGGCGAATCCCCGTACTCTGCGGATTCGATGGCGTCTTCCGCTATTTCGCCGATCTCCTCGACCAGGTTCAGCAGTCGGAACTCGGTACTCATGTCGAGATCGTGTTCGTCCACGAACGTGGCGACTTTCTGTTGTTCGTCCATGAACCCCTCGACAGCGGCGAGCGACAAGAATTCAGGGGGTTCGAGCCGGTGTCCGGGTGGACGGTTTCTCGACGGAAACCTCGCCCCGTTCCAGGGGCCGTCTTCACTCTGCTCCCGGAAGTACGGGTATCTTGGTTACAGCAGCTCTTCGACGTTGTCGGCCACTTCCTCGGGCGTGTCGCCGACCGGGACGCCGGCCTCCGAGAGCGCCTCGATCTTGCTCTCAGCGGTGCCGGCTCCCGACCCGCTCACGATGGCTCCGGCGTGGCCCATCCGCTTGCCGGGCGGGGCAGTCCGGCCCGCGATGAACCCCGCTACGGGGGTGTCCATGTTCGCATCGATGTATTCGGCGGCTTCCTCCTCGTCGCTACCGCCGATCTCACCGCACATCACGATCGCGTCGGTCGCTGGATCGTCCTCGAACAGCGAGAGGGCGTCCACGAAGTCCGTTCCAATAATGGGATCGCCGCCGATCCCGATGGCGGTGGTCTGGCCCAGGCCGCGGTCGGTGAGGTTGTCGACGACCTGGTAGGTCAGCGTGCCCGATCGGGAGATCAGGCCGACGTTGCCCGACGAGAAGATGTTCCCCGGCAGGATGCCGAGCTTCGCCTCGCCCGGCGTGATGACGCCGGGGCAGTTCGGCCCGATGAGGTGGGTGTCGGTCTCGGAGAGGCGCTTGTACACCTTCGCCATGTCCTGAGCCGGAATGCCCTCGGTAATCGCCACCACCAGATCGACAGGAGAGTCGAGTGCCTCGAAGAGGGCGTCGGCCGCGAACGCGGGCGGGACGAGCACCACGGAGGCGTCGGCGTTCTCGGCTTCTGCGGCCCGACTCACCGTATCGTACACCGGCACACCGTGGACCTCTTCACCGCCGCGACCCGGGACCGCGCCGGCCACCACGTTCGTGCCGTACTCGATCATCTGGCCCGCGTGGAACTCGCCCTCGCCGCCGGTGATCCCCTGGACGACAACACGGGTATCGTCGTCGACGAGCACGCTCATCGGCTCTCACCTCCGGCGTGCTCGACGGCTTTCTGTACTGCGCCTTCGAGCGTCTCCTCCACGTCGAGTGCGTCTGTATTCAAGATCTCCATGCCCTCCTCCGCGTTGGTGCCCGCCAGCCGCACCACGATTGGCTTCGGGAGTTCGTCGAACTGTGCGATCGCGTCGTTGATCCCCTGGGCGACCTCGTCGCCGCGGGTGATCCCGCCGAAGATATTGAACACCACGCTGTCGACGTTCTCGTCGGAAAACACCATGTCGAGTGCGTTCGCCACGCGCTCGGCCTTCGCGCCGCCGCCGATGTCGAGGAAGTTCGCGGGCGCGCCGCCGTAGTAGTCCACCAGATCGAGCGTGGTCATCACGAGACCCGCGCCGTTACCGATGATCCCGACGTTGCCCTCCAGACGGACGTAGTCGAAGCCGTACTCGTTGGCCTTCGCCTCCAGATCGTCCTCGGCAGCCGCTTCCTCCATCTCGGCGAGGTCGGGGTGGCGAAAGAGCGCGTCGTCGTCGATGTTCATGACCGCGTCCGCACAGATCACCTCGCGGTCGCTCGTCACCATCACGGGGTTCACTTCGGTGTCCTCCGCGTCACTGTCCTCCCAGAGGTCGTACAGCGTCGAGAGCACGCCCGCGACGTCGCTGGCGACGTCATCCTCGACGCCGGCGTCGTACACCGCGCGCCGGGCCTGGTAGGGATGGAGCCCGAACGCAGGATCGACGTGCTCGCGCGCGATCGCCTCGGGGCTCTCCTCGGCGACTTCCTCGATGTTCACGCCGCCCTCCGAGGAGACCATCGCCACCGGCTTGCCCTCGCCGCGGTCCATCGTCACGCCGACGTAGAGCTCGTCGACGAAATCGACCGCGGCCTCGACCAGCACGCGATCGACGGTGTAGCCCTTGAGATCCATTCCGAGAATGGAATCGGCGGCCTCGCGAGCCTCGTCGTCGCTTTCGGCGAGTTCGATGCCGCCGGCCTTGCCGCGGCCGCCGACGTGGACCTGGGCCTTCACTGCGACGGGATACCCGATCGACTCGGCCGCCGCGAGCACCTCGTCGGTGCTCTCGGCCAGCTCGGCGTCCGGCGTCGGCAGTCCGGCCTCGGCGAAGACCTCCTTTGCCTGATACTCGTGAAGTCGCATCGCTTCGAGAGGGGGGTGCCGGCCGCTTAAATCCCGCCGATTCACTCCTCGATGTCGGCGTACAGCCGCACCAACCCACACTCGGGGCAGAGATGGGCAGCGGTACCGGTGTGCTCGTCGATACCGATCCGATCGAGCAGCCCGCCATCCCGATCGGTTTTCACGAACACGTCGTACTGGCCGCCGGCCGTGAGCTTCGTTTCCGTCATCGACACGTCACAGTCCGGACATCGCCGCTCGTTCATGCGGATCTCTCCAGTCCGCCGTTAGTTAAAATCGGTGTCAGAGCACGTCCGGCGAGTCGGCGATCACGCCGTCGACGCCCGCCCGGCGGAGGCGCTCGATGGCGATCGAGGTGTCGATGGTCCAGACGTTCACGTCCATCCCCGCGTCGTGGGCGCGGTCGATCGCGTCAGTTAGGAGCCAGTGGCCCCAATGGGGGTGGATATACGCACAGTCGAGCGCGAGCGCGTCGTCGAAGTCTTCATCGGCTCGGAGGCCGAAGAGGTAGGCGAGTTCCACAGTAGGGTCGTCGGTTTCGAGCGCGTCGAGCGTCGGCGCATCGAACGAGGAGACGATTACCTCGTTTTCCACTGTGGAGGCTGCCGCGGCCGCTTCGGTGGCGATACCGTGCTCCTTGCAGTCGATCACGATTCCGGTGTCTCCGGGGATCGCGTCGGCAGCGTCCGCGAGCGTCGGCACGCCGGTTCCCGTGTCGAGCACGTCGAGATCGGCGAGTTCGGCCGCCGAGAGTTCGTCGACCCGGCCGGTGGCGTCGGTGACTCGATCGACGGTCTCGTCGTGGATCACCACGAGTTCGCCCGAGCCACACCGCCGGACGTCGAGTTCGATCATGTCCGCGTTCGGGACCGCACGCTCGATCGCGACGAGCGTGTTCTCCGGATGACAATCCGCAAAACCCCGGTGGGCGATCAGCCGCATCGATTCCCGTTCCGGGTGCGGGAGCCAAAGACCTGCCGGAAGCAGGCCGGTGACGGAAGCGAGCCCGTGGTGGAGGCGGACCGCTCGGGAGTAGATTTTTGCTGTGCCTCGGTGACTGTCCGGTATGCGTGCCGTTCGCTTCCACGAATACGGCGGTCCCGACGTACTGACAGTCGACGAGATCGACCGACCCGATCCGGCAGGCCACGAGGTTCTGGTCGAGGTCCAGGCTGCCGGTGTCAACCCCGTCGACACCTACTTCCGCGAGGGATCGTACGAACCGTTCGAGCTACCGATGACGCCTGGGGTCGATCTCGCCGGCGAAATCGCTGCCGTCGGCGAGTACGTGGACGGGTTCGACGAGGGTGATCCCGTCTACGCCACCGGCCTCGGCCGGAACCACCACGGCGGCTACGCCGAGTACGCGACCGTTCCCGAGGACCGGATCGTCCGTCTTCCCGACGGGGTCGACGCGACCGCGGCCGGCGGCGCGGGCGTCGCCGCCGTCACCGCGTGGCGCGCGCTGATCGACCACGCGGGGCTCGAACCGGGCGAGACTTGCCTCGTCCATGGCGGTTCCGGCGGCGTGGGCCACGCCGCGGTCCAACTGGCCGCTGCAACCGGCGCACACGTTGTCACGACCGCCGCGCCGGAGTACCACGACCGGCTGCACGAACTCGGTGCGGACACAGTGTACGATTACTCGCGTGATGATCTCGCCGCCGTCGTCCGCGAAGCGAGCGCCGAGGGGGCCGGCGCTACCGGCGAGGGTGTCGACGTGATCCTCGACCACCGTCTCGACGACTACCTCCAGTTCGACGCCGAGGTCGCCGCGACGGGCGCGCGGGTGGTCGGCATCGGCGAGAACGATCCCGCGGTGGGGCTCGAAAACGACGGCGTCGCCCGAAGCAAGGACGTCAGCTACCAGTTCATGAGCATGTTCAACACGCCCGATCTCCGGGTGGGACTCCGTCGCATCGCCTACCTCATGGCCGAGGACGATCTGACGATCGACGTGGCGAGAGAGTACGGGCTCGACGAGGCTGACGAGGCCCAACGCGCCGTCTTGGAGGACAGCTTCCTCGGTAAACTCGTGCTCGTTCCCTGAGTCGGGATTGCGTTTATACGCCTTCGCCGCCTCCATCGAGTCATGTCGACCGACTTCGACCTCGGCGATCGAGTCGTACTCGTCACCGGTGCGAGCGGCGCGCTCGGCAGCGGGATCTGTGAGCGCTTTCAGGAGGCTGGCGCGACCGTCTGTGCGACCGATCTCGTTGCGCCCGACGACGATGACTCGCTGCTCGACGCCGACGACGTGGATTTCTACGAGGCCGATTTCACCGACGAGGCCGACGTCGAGCGCGTCGTCGAGGCGGTCGTCGACGCCCATGGAGAACTCGACGCGCTCTGTAACATTGCCGGAACGTGGCGCGGCGGCCAGCCGATCGACGAGACCGACACTGACGAGTTCGGAACGGTGTTCGACGTCAACCTGAAGACGATGTTCCTCGGCTCGAAGCACGCCATTCCCCATCTTCGCGAGTCCGACGGCGCGATCGTCTCGGTATCGGCGAAATCCTCGCTCGACGGTGGCGAGGGCGACGGTCCCTACCGCGCGGCGAAGGCTGGTGTCCGGCTGCTGACCGAAACGATCGCCGAAGAGAACCGAGGCGAACTGCGCGCGAACGCGATCATGCCGAAGGTGATCGACACGCCCGCGAACCGCGACATGCTGCCCGACGCCGACCACGAGTCCTGGCCCACCCCTGCGGAGATCGCCGAGGTCGTGCTGTTCCTGTGTAGCGACGCCGCCGGTGTCACGAGCGGTGCGGCGGTCCCTGTGTATGGGGAAGCGTAACGGGACACATGGCAACAAACGATTCGCGGAGTTTTTGAACCGGGACGCGAAATCCCGCCAGTCATGGCAGAACGCGAAACCTGGGCGACGAGACTCGGCTTCCTCCTCGCGGCGATCGGTAGTGCAGTGGGGTTGGGCAATATCTGGCGTTTTCCGTTTCAGACCTCGGCGAACGGTGGCTCGGCGTTCCTGATCGTTTACCTCCTCGCGGTGTTGGTGATCGGGCTGCCGGCGATCCTCGCGGAGTTCGTGATCGGCCGGCGGGCGAACACCAGTGCGATCGGGGCCTTCCGGAAGCTCGGCCGGCCGAGGTGGTGGTTCGTCGGCGCGGTCGGCGTGATCGCGGCCTTCTGGACCCTCTCGTACTACAGCGTGATCGGCGGATGGGTGATCCGATACATCGGCGGCAGCGTCACCGGCAGCGCGCTCGCCGCGCCCGAGGGGTACTTCGGGGCGATCTCTGTAGGACTGTCCTCGATCGGCACCCACGCGGTCTTCATGCTGATCACGATCGGAATCGTCGCGCTCGGGATCGAGGACGGTATCGAACTCGCGACGAAGGTGATGGTTCCCGCGATCGTCGTCATGCTGGTCGGGCTCGCGGTGTTCGCGGCGACGCTGCCCGGCGCAGGCGGGGGCTACGCTTTCTTCCTCGACCCCGACTTCGATGCCGTGATTTCGAACCTCGGAAGCGTGCTCCCCGCGGCGTTCGGTCAGGCACTGTTCAGCCTCTCGCTCGGGTTCAGCGTGATGATCACCTACGCCTCCTACCTCGGTGAGGACGACAGCCTCCCGGTCGACGGGTTCTCGATCGCGGTCTCGAACACCGCCATCGGCGTGCTCGCCGGGCTCGTGGTGCTCCCGTTGCTGTTCGCCCAGGGGATCGAAGCCGGCGGGGGTGGTCCCGGGGCGGTATTCGTTGCCATCCCGACCGCGCTTGCGGAGCTGCCCGGCGGCGGGCTGGTGGGTCAGGCGGTCGGGGTCGTCTTCTTCGGCGTCATTCTGATCGCGGCACTCTCGTCGGCGATCAGCCTGCTCGAAGCCGTCGTCGCCTACCTCGTCGACAACTACGGGTTCTCTCGACTTCCGACTGCGGCGGGACTCGGTGGAGTCATCTTCGTCCTCGGGATCCCCTCGGCGTACGACACCGCGTGGCTCAGCTGGTTCGACGGGATCGGCGTCACGCTTCTCCTCCCGCTCGCCGTGCTGCTTGCGGTGCTGTTCGTCGGCTGGGTGCTCGGCCGCGATGCGATCGACGAGCTCCGGACGGGATCGACGGGCGGCTCGCTCGCACCGATCTGGCTCTGGTGGCTCCGGACGGTGGTCCTCGCGGTGGTGGTGGTGGTCGTCCTGCTCAACTTCAACGACCTGTTCCTCACGCCCGAGGCGGGCGATTACTACATCGTCCCCGGACCGCTCCGATAGCTTCGCTCGGGCATCACGACCGCTCCGCGTCGTCCACCGGAATCCCTTTTCGGATGCCCTGCCACCGGCCCGTATGCACGGTGCCGAGGGCGTGAAACCATGACGGACGATCACGAGGATCCGATCGAGGAGCTCCGGGCACGGAAGCGCGCCGCCGAACTCGGCGGCGGCGAGGAGCGCATCGAGTCCCAGCACGAGAAGGGGAAGATGACCGCGCGCGAGCGGATCGACTACTTCCTCGACGACGACACCTTCCACGAGTTCGATCAGCTCCGAACCCACCGGAGCACGAACTTCGACATGGAGGAGCGAAAGATTCCGGGCGACGGCGTCGTCACAGGATATGGCGACGTCGACGGCCGGACGGTGTTCGTCTTCGCCCACGACTTCACGGTGTTTGGTGGATCATTGGGCGAGGTGTTCGCCCAGAAGGTCTGCAAGGTGATGGACGAGGCGATGGAGGTCGGCGCGCCGATCATCGGCCTGAACGATTCGGCGGGCGCACGCATCCAGGAGGGGATCGACTCCTTGGCCGGGTACGCCGAGGTGTTCCACCGAAACCAGCAGGCCTCGGGGGTCGTCCCCCAGATCTCGGCGATCATGGGGCCCTGCGCCGGCGGTGCGGTCTACTCGCCCGCCATCACGGATTTCATCTTCATGGTCGAGGAGACTTCTCACATGTTCATCACCGGTCCGGACGTGATCGAGACCGTCACCGGTGAGGAGGTCTCCTTCGAGGAGCTCGGTGGCGCGTCGACTCATACCGGCGAGAGCGGCGTCGCCCACTTCTCTGAGGCCGACGAGAAGCAGGCACTCGACGATATCCGGCGGCTGCTCTCGTATCTCCCCCAGAACAACGTCGAGGACCCGCCGCGCGTCGACCCGTGGGACGATCCCGACCGCCAGGACGACGAACTCAAAGATCTCGTTCCCGACGCACCCAGAAAGCCCTACGACATCACCGCCGTTATCGAGCGGATCGTCGACGAGGGGTCGTTCTTCTCGGTCGCGGATTCCTACGCTCGCAACCTCGTGACCGCGTTCGCGCGGCTCGACGGCCGGCCAGTGGGCGTGGTCGCGAACCAGCCCCGAGTCAACGCCGGTACGCTGGATATCGACGCCTCGCTCAAGGGATCGCGGTTCGTCCGGTTCTGTGATGCGTTCAACATCCCGCTCGTGACGTTCGTCGACGTGCCTGGCTTCATGCCCGGCACCGACCAGGAGAAAGGCGGGATCATCAAACACGGCGCAAAACTCCTGTATGCGTACTCTGAGGCCACGGTTCCCCTCCTCACCGTTATCACCAGAAAGGCCTACGGCGGCGCGTACGACGTGATGGCGTCGAAACACATCGAGGCCGACGTGAACTACGCGTGGCCCACCGCCGAAATCGCGGTGATGGGGCCCCAGGGTGCGGTCAACGTGCTCTACGACGACGAACTCGACGCGGCCGACGACACCGAGGCCCGCCGGGAGGAGCTGATCGACGAGTACCGAGACACTTTCGCGAACCCCTACACGGCGGCCGAGCGCGGGTTCGTCGACGACGTGATCGAACCCCACACCACCCGCCCGATCCTGATCGACGACCTCGAAATGCTGTCGAACAAGCGAAAGACCGGTCCCGACCGGAAACACGGGAACATTCCGCTGTAATGGCAACCGATCAATCCGCCGACGGACGGGATCGGATGGCGGAACTCGCGGCTGCGATCCCCGACGACGCCGACTCGGGCGAGGCTGCCGCGATCGCCGCGGCGCTCGGGGCGCATCTCCGCGACGAGGCCGCCGCGGCCGCCGAGGCAGCGACGGACGAGGAACCATCGTGGGAGGGGGATCGATGGCGGTTCGCGGGGCGCGTCTCGCAGTTGCAACACCGCGACGTGCGCGTTCCGCTCGACGCGCCGACCGATCCGTGGGCCGCCGCCGGACGGACCAACCGTCTGTAGTGCGGTCGAACGCGGTCGAGCGGTGACGAGGGCCGCCTGCCGCTGCTGCCATTACGGCCGGAACCGCGGTTTCTTTGAGGGGACATGACGAACCGGCAGCAAATGTGCCGTCGCCACACCGAACGGTCGGACGAGTCGTACCTGCACTCACCACCGATGCCCATTGGGAAATGTGATCGCTCACAGCTCGCGTGGACTGACCGCTATCCGTTTGCCGACCAATGACATCGCCGAATCGGTCGGCCGCCACTTCGTCGCGCCGTCGATTCCTCTCACTCACCGCGGTCGGCACGTTTGCTGGCGTCGGCGGGCTCGCAGGTGCCGAGGCCCAATCCCAACCCGAGGTCATCCGGCTCGGTGGCGAGGTCGCCGGCTGGCAGGGCCGTGCGCCCGAGCCGATTACGGGCGAAACCAACCCCACGCTGGACCTCGAACCGGAGACCGACTACCGCGTGGTCTGGGAGAATCTGGATGGGATAGGGCACAACTTCGCACTACTCGATTCCGAGGAAAACGTGCTCGAACGCACTGAGGTGATGAGCGAGGAGGGCGACACCCAATCCTTCGAGTTCACCGCGCGCGAGGAAATGGCGGAGTACGTCTGCGAGCCACACATCACCTCGATGCAGGGCTCGATCAGCTTCGGTGGCGGAGCGGGCGAGGGAACAACTCGAACGACGAGCGAGGACGACGATTCCGAGTCGTTCATCCCAACGGGGGCGACGGTGCGCGTCGAGACGGTCGCCGACGGCGACCTCGCTGCGCCGCTCGATTTCGAGATCGCCGCGGAGCAGCGGGATCGACAGTTCGTCGTCGACCGGGCCGGCCAGGTGTACGTCAACGAACCCGACGGCCTCCGCGAGGAGCCGTTCGTCGACGTGAGCGACCGGCTGGCCGAGATCACCGGCGAGATGGGGCTACTGGGTCTCGCCTTTCATCCCGATTTCGACGAAAATCGCCGGTTCTACCTGCGCTACAGCGCACCACGACGCGAAGACACTCCTGAGAACTTCGATCACACCGAGGTGCTCTCGGCCTTTCGAGCGAGTGAGGACTTGGAGCGGGGCCTCCCCGACTCCGAACGGACGCTTCTCGAAATCCCGTCGCCGTACGACACCCACAACTCCGGCGCGATCACGTTCGGTCCCGACGGGTATCTCTACGTGGGAATGGGCGACGGTGGCGGTGGCCACGACCGAGGGATTGGCCACGTCGCGGACTGGTACGAGCGCTTCGACGGCGGCAGCGGACCTGACGTGGCCGGAAACGGCCAGGACGTTACCGAGAACCTCCTGGGATCGATTCTCCGGATCGACGTCGACGGCGAGGAGGGGGACACGCCCTACGCGATCCCCGACGACAACCCCCTCGTCGGCGAGGACGGCTTCGACGAGCAGTATGCGTGGGGGTTTCGCAACCCGTGGCGAATGGGATTTTCGAACGGGAGGCTGTTCGTGGCCGACGTCGGCCAGAAGGGGTTTGAGGAGGTCAGCGTCGTCGAGAGCGGTGGCAACTACGGCTGGAACGTCCGTGAAGGAACTCACTGTTTCGAACCGGGTCCCGAGGGCAGCAAGACGCCACCCGAAGAGTGTCCCGAACGGACCCCGCCCGATGTCCGTGGTGGCGAACCACTGATCGATCCGGTCATCGAGTACCCGCACAGCTACGAGGATCGAGGCGTCGGCTCGGCGGTCATCGGCGGCTACGTCTACGAGAACGACACGATCGGGTCTCTTGAGGGCAAGTACGTTTTCGGCGACTATCGGAAACCGGTGGAGACCGACGAGCCGACCGGGTCGCTGTTCGCCGCCACACCGACCGACGACGGACTCTGGGACCTCGAGGAACTCGTGGTCGAGAACACCGAGAGCGGTCTGCTCGGTAGTTTCGTCCTCGCGTTCGGACGAGACGACGCTGGCGACCTCTACGTGCTCACGACTGACGACCCAGGTGCCGAGAACGAAAGCGGCGCGGTCCATCGTATCCGCCAGTCAGCGACGTCCACGCAGGCCCCGACCACAACCACGAACACCACAAATACGCCCTCCGAAGCCACAGGTGTGAACACGAGTGGAGGGACCAGTACGATGGCTGTCCAAACGCCGAGACGAACCTCCGCCGCGACGACCACGACGGACGCGATCGCGACAAACACGACGAGCAGCGAGACGAGCGATCCGGGAACCGACCGAACGAGTACGACGGCGGCCGGCGCGAACACCGCGGAAGCGACCGCTGGGACGAGCGGATCATCGGGTCCTGGCTTCGGCGTGCTCGCCGGTCTCGCCGGACTCGCGGGCGTCGCTGTACACCGTCTCATGGGGCGCGACGACACGTAGTCGCCCGCCGTTGCCCGTATCCGCTGACCGTGGCGACGGTCAGTTCCAACGGACTGTGAGGATGTGTCCTTCCAAGCCGTGATGATTGGTACGCTTCGCACGATCTCGTCTGGTCGCCAAGGACGTCACGCTCACCGCGATCGTGCGTCGCCTGCTCGCCCCGTCGAAAACCGGCTTCACAGCGGCTCGAACCGCGGGCGGATCGGCGATCCGGGATGGAAGGTCGCGCCGAGATCGACGCCAACGTCGTCGTGGTCGCGCCGGTCGCCAGGCTCACCGACCGCCAGCGCGAGGTCGTGGCGACGGCCGCAGAGCTGGGCTACTACGACGTCCCACGGACGGCCACGCTGGCCGACGTCGCCACGGTTCTCGGTGTTGCGGCGTCGACGGTCTCCGATCACCTCCGAAAGGCCGAGAGCGCGATGATGAGTAGCGTCGCCGAACCGCCTTCGTCGACCAGTCCGTCGACCCGTAGCGCGCGGTCGGTCGACGACTCCGAACCGAAGGTATGAGTAGGGCGACCGCGGAACCCCACTCACGAATGTTCGAGAAGGTCCTCGTCGCCAATCGAGGGGAGATCGCGATCCGGGTGATGCGCGCGTGTGAGGAACTCGGCGTCGATACCGTGGCGGTCTACTCCGAGGCCGACTCGGATGCGGGACACGTCCGGTACGCCGACGAAGCCTACAACATCGGTCCCGCCCGCGCGGCCGACTCCTACAACGATGGGGAGGCGGTCATCGGGGCGGCCGAGAAGGCCGACGCCGACGCGATCCACCCGGGATACGGGTTCATGGCCGAGAACGCCGACTTCGCCGCCCGTGTCGAGGAGACCGAGGGAGTCACCTGGATCGGCCCGTCCAGCGGCGCGATGGAGCGCCTCGGCGAGAAGACCCACGCCCGGCAAGTGATGGGTGAGGCCGACGTTCCGATCGTTCCCGGCACCACCGAAGCCGTCGAGGAGCCCGAACAGGTCCGCGAGTTCGGCGAGGAGCACGGTTTTCCCGTCCTCATCAAGGCCGAGGGCGGCGGTGGTGGGATGGGCCAGAAGGTCGTCCGCGGTCCCGACGAGGCCGAAGAACAGCTCGAAACAGCGAAACGTGAGGGAGAGGCGTACTTCTCGAACGATTCGGTCTATCTGGAGCGGTTCCTCGACAACGCTCGCCACGTCGAGGTCCAGATCCTCGCCGACCAACACGGCAACGTCCGCCACCTCGGCGAACGGGACTGCTCGCTCCAGCGACGCCAGCAGAAGGTCATCGAGGAAGGCCCCAGCCCCGCGCTCACCGACGATCTCAGGGAGAAAATCGCCGAGGCCGCCCGACGAGGTGCCGACGCCGGCGACTACTACAACGCCGGGACATTCGAGTTCCTCGTCGAGGACGAGGATCGCAACGACGACGGGCTGCTCGACGCCGACACCGACTTCTACTTCCTCGAAGTGAACACGCGGATCCAGGTCGAACACACCGTCACGGAAGAGCTCACCGACATCGACATCGTGAAGTGGCAGCTCCGGGTCGCCGCCGGCGAGGAACTCACATTCGCACAGGACGACGTCGAACTCGAAGGTCACGCGATGGAGTTCCGGATCAACGCCGAGAACGCCGCCAACGACTTCTCGCCCGCCACTGGCGGGGGGTTCGACGTCTACGACCCGCCGGGCGGCATCGGCGTCCGGGTCGACGACGCTCCCCGGCAGGGCGACGATCTCGTCACCGCCTACGATTCGATGGTCGCGAAGCTCATCACCTGGGGCGCAGACCGCGAGGAGTGCGTCGCCCGCGGGAAGCGCGCGCTCGCGGACTACACGATCGAGGGCTTCCCGACGATCGTCCCCTTCCATCGCCTGATGCTCACCGATGACGTGTTCCTCGACGGCAGACACACCACGAAGTACCTCGACGACGGCCTCGATCCCGAGCGGATCGACGCCGCCCAGGAGAAGTGGGGACTCGAAGACTCTTCGACGGACACGGGCGACGAAGAGGTCACGCGACGCGAGTTCGTGGTCGAGGTCAACGGCAAGCGCTTCGAGGTCGACCTCGAAGAGCGCGGCGCGCCGCCGATCCAGGCCGGCGGCTCCAGTGGCGGGGGCGGCAACACTCAACAGCTCGATTCGGCGGGGCCGAGCGACGGCGACAGCGACGACGCCGGGAGTGCGAGCACCGCCGAGGGCGAGCAAGTCACCGCCGAGATGCAGGGGACGATCCTCGACGTCAACGTCGAGGCCGGCGACGAGGTGTCCGCGGGCGACGTGCTCTGCGTGCTCGAAGCCATGAAGATGGAAAACGACGTAGTCGCCTCCCGTGGCGGCACCGTCGCCGAGGTCGCTGCGAGCGAGGGTGAGTCTGTCGACATGGGCGACGTGCTCGTTGTGCTCAACTAGGACCCACTTTTTTACTTCACCCCCGTTGCTCGCTGCGCTCGCAAGGGAGTTCACAAAAACCTGGACTAAAAACACCAGCTCACTCGCGTTGCGCGCTCGTTCGCAGTACAACTGCTGGTGTCGACCGCAACCGCTACCGCACCGCCGAAGCCCTCGCGCCCTAACGGGCGCTCGCCCTTCATCCGCCAGGAGAGCGACGCTCTCCTGAGCCTCGACTCACTCCGTTCGTCGAGACGCCAGGCCCGCACTGCAACCGCCGCCGTACTATCACCGCACCGCCACAGCCACCGCTCCGCAACCGCACGGCCGCCGTCCGGCGTGGGGCGAGCATACAAGTCAACTCGCTGCCAACCGTACTCCATGGCCGAATCCGAACTCGCCGAGCGCGAGTGCATCGCGTGTACGAGCGACGACGATCCACTGACAGGCAAGGAGATCGACGAGTTCTACGCCAACATCGACGGGTCGGTGTGGGAGGTCGTGGACGAGCACCACCTCGAAGGCACTTACCACTTCGAGGACTTCCGGGACGCCCTGGAGTTCACCTACGAGGTCGGCGAACTCGCCGAAGAGGAGTGGCACCACCCAGACCTCCACCTCTCGTGGGGCGAAGTCATCGTCGAGATGTGGACTCACAAGATCGACGGGCTATTTAAAACGGATTTCATCATGGCCGCCCGGATGGATCGCATCCACGAAGAGTACGCGCCCGACGAGTGACGGACCGGGAACGCCGAGACGCCGCGATCACTGTCGGTATCGCGTTCGGTGTCGGGCTGTGCCGCTGAAAGGGTGCTGCGTTCCGGTCGAACATGCGGACACAGCTCGCGATGCAGATCGGCACCGCGATCGGCTACTTCCTCGTCGCCGACCGCGACGACCGCTCGGCTGACGAAACGACGAACTCCGCGTAGACGATCCGCGTCGCACACCGATTTATGTCCCGACGATCGTAATCGCCAGTATGCAGGAGACCCGCCGCGAAGTCCTCGACGCCATCGCCGACGGCCCCATCTCCGGCCCTGATCTCGCCGCGAGGCTCGACGTCTCGCGCGCGGCGGTCTGGAAACACGTCGAGGCGCTCCGCGAGGCCGGCTTCGGGATCGAAAGCGACGATTCGGGATACCGACTCGATGGCGTCCCCGAGTACGGCGGCGAGGCGATCGAGTTCGATCTCGGTGCACCCTTCGAAATCGAGTATCACGACAGCCTGCCGAGTACCAACGCTCGGGCGCGCGAACTCGCCGCCGAGGGTGCGACCGATGTCGCGGTGGTCGCCGACGAGCAGACCGGCGGTCGGGGGCGGCTCGATCGGGGCTGGGTCTCGCCACCCGGCGGCGTCTGGCTGAGCGTACTCTGTCGGCCCGATCTGCCCCCGGCCCACGCACCGATCCTGACGCTCGCGGCGGCGGTTGCGGCTGCCGAGGCGGCCCGTGAGGCCGGCGTCGACGCCCGGATCAAGTGGCCGAACGACCTCCTCGTTCCCGGGGCGGACAGCGACGAAAAGCTCGCAGGCATCCTCACCGAGATGGAGGGCGAGGCCGATCGTGTCTCGTGGGTCGTCGTCGGTATCGGGATCAACGTCCGCGAAGACGGGCTTCCCGAGGGAGCGACCGGCTTGCTCGCCCACACCGACGCAGTCGATCGACGGATCTTCGTCCAGCGCCTCCTCGAACGGTTCGACACGCTTCGAGACGACCCCAAAGCGGTGATGCCGGCGTGGCGTGACCACGCACTCACGCTCGGGCAGCGGGTGCGAGTCGAGACCACGACCGACGAGATCGTTGGCGAGGCGGTCGACGTCGAGTTCCCCGGCAGTCTGGTCGTCGAGACCGATGACGGTCGTGTCCGCGTTCACACCGGCGACTGCGAGCATCTCCGGCCGGCGTAGAAAGCACCCGTTATCGACCGTTCTCCGTCCCGTCGGTCGCTTCGTCCGGCGAGGATTCGTCCGTTTGCTCCCCGTTGACTCGCACCGTGAGCACGGGTACCGACGAGGTACGAACGACCCGCTCGGCGACGCTGCCGAGCAACAGTCTGTCGATACCGCCGCGACCGTGGGTTCCCATCACGATCAGGTCACATCCCTCGCTCTCCGCGTACTCGACGATCTCCGTGCTCGGCGGGCCATCGACCAGCACACGCTCGATCGGGACGTCCCCGACGCGCTCTTCGGCTCGATCGAGCGCCGCCTCGCCCTGTTCGTTCAACATCGACCCGAGGCCCTCGATCGCGGTGTCGGCCGGTAACCCGGCATACCCTGCGGTGTTGACCACGTAGATTGCATGGAGTTCTGCATCGTGGATCGCCGCGAGTTCGGCAGCGTGATCGACCACGCGGTCCGCTCCGGGCGAGCCGTCGGTCGGCACGAGGATGCGATCGTACATGACGTCTGTGTCGACTTCGACCCCAGTCCTGTTAACTGTTCACGCCGGAATCAACGTTCCGCGGTCCTCGATTCCGGCAACACCACGCGTTCGACGTCGCTGACACCCGCCCGGCGGACGACCGCGCGGACAGGATCGCGCGCGCCGTGGAGATTGTTCGAGTCGCCGTCGAGCACGAGCATGCGCGCCTCGCGGCCCGGCTCGACGATGCCACAGTCGAAATTCAGGATGTCGGCCCCGTTGATCGTCGCCATCCGGAGCACCTCGTGTGCCGACACGTCCGTGAGCTTCGCCGTGAACTCCATCTCGCGGAACATCGACGGACTGTCGAGCATCGCGTTGTCAGTCCCGAGCGCGACTGTCGTCCGGTCCGTGAGCTCCTCGATCGGCCCGAGTCCGACCCCAGTCACGAGGTTCGAGCGTGGACAGACCACCACTGGACATTCCTCACGCCCGACACGATCGAGGTGGTCGGGTTCGGCGTGGACCATGTGGACCAAAAAATCGGGATCGAGATCGAGCGCGGGATCGATGTCGTGGGGATCGCGCTCGCCGGCGTGGATGCCGAACAGTTTGCCTGCCTCGCGGGTTGCCGCGCGCTCGCGGGCGAACTCGTCGTCGCGCGCGCCGCTCGCGCCGTACCCGTCGCTCGCTTCCATCGCCGCGACCGATCCGCGGCCGAGCACCGTTGCGTCGAGGGCCGATCCCGTGAGTGCCTCCTCGATCGCGCGAACCCCCTCAACGTCGCCCTCGCGGAACTCGCAGAACGCGCCCGTCCCGGTCTCGCGCATGAAGGCGATCGTCCGGCGCATGGCCGCGACGAGTTCCTCTCGACTCGTCTCCCGGAGGAGCTGGTGTTTCAGCCCGTCGGGCGGCGCGACGAGCTCGTCGAGCGAGAGGCCGCCGCCGGCCTCTTTCGCGATCGAGTCGCCGATGTGAGTGTGGGCGTTGACGAACGCCGGCAGGACGATGTTCGAGGAATCGACGGTGGCTTCCTCGATCGCGACGATTTCGTCGTCCTCGATCACGACCCGTCCCTCGATCGGTTCGAGTTCCCGCCCACAGAGAATCGTTCCCTCGATGATCATGTTTGCGCTCGGTCGTCGGCGGTCTTGAATCACACTGTCGATCACGAACCGGTCCAACGGTGAGCGGTTGGCGCGCGGGAGCACGCGAAGCGTGCGACTCGCGCGAGGGATGAGCGGAGCGACGTGAGCGAAGCGAACGGAGCGAGCGAATCGGCTGGGGAGGATGTGGCTTGCGGTCTCTCGTTTGCGTCGTGATTCGCTACAGACGAATCGTCGTTGTCACCGGATCCTTCGGTCAGTTGCTCGACTGCCACCGGCCGAGAACCCGTTATCTATCGTCACTCGGTCGAGAACTCGTCGAGCGTCGCGTGAATTCCTGGCCTGACGTCAGAGACGAGCGTGCCGTCGATGTCGAGGCCGAGCACCGAGACGGCGGCGGTGCCCACCTGTTCCGTGGCGTCGCCTGGCGCGTACACGCCGAGCCGCCACTGATCGCGCTGCGTCGTATTGAGCGCCTCGACGAGCGTCGACTGGCGACCGAGCGGCCGGATCTCGCCGCTCACCACCACCCGCGAGGAGGACTCGGTCATGCTCGGGCGCGCGGGCACGTCGAGGATCACGTCGCCGGCGTCGACCGCCGCCTGGTCGGCGATTGCTCGCTCCCACTCGCGGACGGTCGCGTGATCGGCGTCCACGATGTCGTCGGGCGTATCGCGGAGTTCGGCCCAGACCGCGCGCTTGTAGAGGTCGCGCCGGCCCAGCCGTGCGGCGTCCGCCGCGGTCCGGTCGTGGCTCCGGAGCGCCACGAGGAGGTCGTGGTCGTCCATTCGGCGGAGTGCCTCGGCGTCGATTGAGCTATTTTCGTCACCGTTGCCGCCGTCGAGCAATCGCTCGGTCGCGCGCCGGAGCATCGCCTTGCCGATCCTGGCGACGGGGTGGCTGTACACTGTGGGATTCATCAGCGCCCGCGCGAGCAGCAGCGACTCCGCGGTCTGGACGTTGCCCTCTGCGAGCGCGAGCTCGTCGTCGACGAATCGGAGCTCCCGGACGAGCCGGCCGTGGTCCACAGTGCCGTACGGCACGCCGGTGTGGTGAGCGTCCCGAACGAGGTAGTCCATCCGATCGACGTCGAGTTCACCCGACACCAACTGTCCGAGCCGGCCCTCGCCCGCGACGAGGCCCGCGATCCGGTCGGGATCGAGGTCGTGGGCTTCGAGGATTGTGGCGACCTCTCCAGTCGAGAGGAGTTCGTCGACGTCGTCGTGGAACTTCCCGGTACGGCGGTGGACGAGGGCTTCGAGGTTGTGGCTGTAGGGGCCGTGACCGACATCGTGGAGCAGCGCGGCCGCCCGGACACGCTCGGCCTGGCGACCCTCGATACCGAGCTGGGAGAGGGCGCGGTCGGCGAGGTGAAATACGCCGAGACTGTGCTCGAAGCGGGTGTGGTTGGCGGAGGGGTAGACGAGATCGACAGTCCCGAGCTGGCGGACGTGGCGGAGGCGCTGGACTGTCGCGGTGTCGAGGAGCTCCCGCGCGACGCCCGCGACCTCGATGTGATCGTGGACGCTGTCCTTGATCGTCTTCATCGGGAGCGACTTCAACGCGTTCGGTGAAAAAGTTGCGCGCCTGGCCCCTCGCCACCGTCTCGGTCGCAGTGCGTTCGCTCAGTCGATGTTCGCGATCGCCTCGTCGATGTCGAACGCCTCGGTGGTTTCGCTGCCGTCCTCGCCGCGCTCGACTTCCTCTTGGCCCTCGTCGATCTCGACCTCCGGGCCTTCCTCGTCGATGAACTCCGTGTGGACGCCCCAGGGCATTCACTGCCACCCCGTTGGCATGGACGCTGCTTCTCGCCCCGTGGTGGATCGCTGCGGGAGTTTCGAGCTCATGATTTGGTTGCTGGGACGTCACAGTAGTCGACGTGGCGATTTATACCCATCGAGACCCCGAACGCCGGTACTGTCGCTGCTCGTGAGCTACCCGGCGGTCCGTTCGTTATCGTCGCCTGGCGTTCGGTCCGACACCTCGAACAGCCTTATGCTCGATCCGCACCACGCGGGAGTATGTCCGACGTGGCTGCTCCGGATCTCGACGGTCGCACGGCGTTCATCACTGGGACGACGCGCGGGATCGGCAAGGCGATCGCGCTCTCGCTCGCCGAGCACGGCTGCAACGTCGTCTCGACTGGGAAGACCGTCGACGACACTGACGCCGATCTCGACGGGACGATCCACGAAACCGCCGCCGAATGTGAAGACCGTGGTGTCGCTTCCCACGCCATCCAGCTCGATCTCCGTGACGCCGACGAGGTCGCGGCCGCCGCCAGTGAGGCGATCGACGTCTTCGGCGAGGTCGATATCGTCGTCAACAACGCCAGCGCGATCGAAATCGCCAGCGTCGAGTCGATGCCTGCGAACCGCTTCGATCTCATGACCGAAGTCAACGTCCGTGGGACGTACCTCACGTCCCGCGCGTTCGTCCCGCATCTGCGCGAGATCGGTGGTGGGCAGATTTTGACGAACGCACCGCCGGTGACGATGGATCGCGGACCGGGAAAGGCCGCCTACGCGTGGTCGAAACTGGGGATGACGTTCGTCACGCTCTCGCTTGCCGGCGAACTCGAAGGCGACGGGATCGCGGCCAACGCGTTCTGGCCGGTGACCGCGATCGACACCCGCGCGACGCGATACTTCGGCATGGGCACCGAGGACGACTGGCGCTCGCCCGCCATCGTCGCGGACACGGTGCTCGAACTCCTCGATCGCGACATCGAATACACCGGCAACGCGGTCTACGACGAGGAGATCCTCCGCGAGGCTGGCGTCGACGATTTCGCCGAGTACAACCTCACCGAGGGTGATCCGGCACCGCTGTCCGCACGGATGTTCGATCCCGATTACGAACGGCCGGCGTAGCGAATTGCGATCCCGGATCGCTTCCAGACCGCCGCACACGATGCGCAGACGATGGGACGAGCACAAGCGTTTACTCCACTCACGGCTCACGCCGAGCTATGGTGACGTTTCTCTCCGGGGGCACAGGGACACCAAAACTGCTCCCCGGAGCCGAGTCGGTCTTCGATCCCGCCGACACCACCGTTATCTGCAACACCGGCGACGACGTCGCAATCGCGGGCCACCTCGTCTGCCCCGATCTCGACACCGTCCTGTTCGAGCGCGGCGGCGTCCTCGACCGCGAGCGGTGGTGGGGGATCGAGGGCGACAGTACCGAAACCCACGACGAACTCCGCGCGCTCTCAGAGGAAGCAGGGTTCGACGCCGGCCCACGCTACCTCTCCGACGAGCGACAGATCGAAGGACGAGACCTCGCGCGCTGGCGACGGTTCTCTGGCGTGGGGGAGTTCATGACCATCGGCGATCGTGACCGGGCTGTCCACCTCTTCCGAACGAGTCTGCTCGACGAGGGTCACTCACTCACCGAAACAACCGAACGGCTCGCCGACGCCTTCTCGCTCGATGTCTCGCTCCTGCCGATGAGCGACGATCCGGTGGCGACGATCATCCACACTCCCGAGGGGACGATGCACTTTCAAGAATTTTGGGTCGCTCACGGCGGCGAGCCGGCGGTCGAGGACGTCGAGTTTCGTGGGACGGACGACTTGGAACGCGGCGGTCGAAACGACAGTGCGGCCCCGACGGCCGCGGTACGCGACGCGCTCGCCGAGCCGGTGGTGATCGGCCCGTCGAACCCGGTGACCAGTCTTGGACCGTTGCTCGCACTCGACGACGTTCCCGAAGCGCTCGCCGAAACGACCGTGGTTGCGGTCTCGCCGTTCGTCGGCGAGGAACTCTTCTCGGGACCGGCGGCGAAGCTAATGGCGGCAGTCGGCGTCGAACCGAGCACCGCCGGCGTCGCCGAATCCTACCCGTTCGCCGACGCGTTCGTGATCGATGACGCCGATCCCACGGATCTCGGCCGGCCGACGGTGACGACCGATATCACGATCGACGACGGAGAGGACTCGACGCGCGTCGCGCACGCGGTCGAGGAGGCTCTCGAACTCGGCCGGGAGGTGCCCTGATGTTCGAGCCCCGACTCGCGCTCGCGAGCCTGAGCGGCGAGTCCGACGCTGCGTGGGCGCGCGCGGTCGAAGAGCACGTTGGCGCGGCCTTCCTCGGCGGAATCGCACTCGACGAACCCTCTCGGCGAGCGGCACGCCAGCTCGTTGCCCGCGACCGCACCGAGTTCCTGCCCGACGACCCGATCGCGTTCGTCGATTCCCATCTCGACGCGCTCGACGACGTGCCGCTCCGTCCGGGGGTCAACGTCCGGAGCGCATCGCGCGCGCCGATCCGCGAGGTCGCCGGGGTCTGTGCCGACCACGACGCTCTTATCGAGATCAACGCCCACTGCCGCCAGGACGAGCTGTGCGCGGTCGGCTGTGGCGAGACCCTCCTTCGAGAGGCCCACCGGCTGTGCGAGTACGTCGAGACCGCCGCCGAGACGGGCGCGACGGTGAGTGTGAAAGTCCGCGCCGAGGTACCAGGCGTCTCGCTCCCCGACACGGCACGGTGGGTCGCGGCCGCGGGGGCCGGCGTGATCCACGTCGACGCGATGGACTCCGAGCCGGTGATCGCCGATGTCGCGGGCGCGACCGACGCGTTCGTGATCGCCAACAACAGTGTCCGCGACGCCCCGACCGTCCGCGAGTACCTCGATCACGGGGCTGACGCCGTGAGCGTGGGACGGCCGAGCGACCGACCGGCGGTGCTGAAGCGCGTGCGACGGGCGACCGACGAGTGGTTCGCGGAGCGGGAGGAAGCGTCAGAGCGGATCGAGCCGGGTGCGAGCGGATGAGAACGCCGGCCGAGAACGCCCAGCTGGCGCTCTTGCTCGAAGTCACCGCGACGCCCAAGCCAGGCAACGTCGACCGCGCCCGCGAGTACCCCGACCTCCGGTTCGAACACTTCATGGCCGGCGCGGTCGGCGCGAACGAGGGGCTCAGGGCCGCTGCCGGCGACCCCATTGGGGAGTCGTTCGAGCGCGCCATCGAGGGGATGGCCGACCAGCGCGGCGGCAATACCCAGTTCGGCGCGCTGTTGTTGCTCGTCCCGCTGATCCGAGCGGCGAGCGACGGAGACGGTGCGTCATCCGGGAGCGAGGAACTGACGCCGGAGCGCGCCGCACACGTCGCGGAAGCCACCACGGTCGCCGACGCCGCCGCGTTCTACCGAGCGTTCGAGCACGTCGATGTCGCAGTCGACGACCCGCCGGCGGACATGGAAGCCCTCGATGTCCGTCGAGGAGCCGACGCCGTGCCAGCGATCGAGAAACGAGGGATGACCCTGTACGACGTGTTCGAGCGGAGCGCCGATCGGGACGACGTCGCTCGCGAGTGGGTATCGGGGTTTCCCCGAACGTTCGCCGCGGCCGACCGCATCGCCGCACTCGACGGCCTAGTGTCGGACCGCGCGGCGCGGGTCTTCCTCGAACTGCTCGCGGACGAACCCGATACGCACGTCGTCACGAAATACGGCGAATCGACTGCACAGGAGGTTTCAGCGGCCGCCGCAACGGCGTTGGATGGCGATACCGATCCCGACGCTCTCGCCGACGATCTCGTCGAGCGCGGCGTGAATCCAGGGACAACCGCCGACCTCGTCGCCGCCGGACTGTTCGTCGCGCTCGAACGCGGGCTCGACGTATGACCGAGCCAAGTGGAACCGCAACCGACGCCGAATGGCCTGTCGCGCTCCGGGGTGTAACCGAGTCCGTGGTGGCGACGCTCGGTCCCAACGGACAGTGGAACTTCGCGGCACTCGGCCTCCATGCCGGCGATCCAGTGACCGCTCGCACGTGGGGTGCGACACGGACCAGGCGCAACTTCCACGAGGAGGGCGAGGGCGTCGTCCAGTTCCTCACGGATCCGGTGGTGTTCGCAGAGAGCGCGCTCTCGATCCTCGAACGCTCTTCGCCTACTCATCCCGCGGCCGACGCGTGGGTGCGCGTCGCGGTTGAGCAGGTCGATGCGGGCGAGTCAGGAGGTACATCGTGGGCCGAATGGGAACTCACGCCCGTCGACTCGGGCGTCGAAACCGAACGCGTGCCGACCACCAACCGGGGCTACGGGGCGGTGATCGAGGCGACAGTCGCGGCCTCGCGGCTCGACGTCGACGCCTACGACACCGACGAACTCCGCGCTCGCCTCGATTATTTCTCAGAGGTGGTCGAGACCTGCGGCGACGAGCGCGAGCGCGAGGCGATGCGGATGGTTCGTGATCTCACAGCTTGGGACAGGAGACGGAACGACACGGATGAGTGAGCGAGCGGGCGAGAGCGGGCCGTTTATACCCCACGACCGACACCATCCGGCATGGCGATCAAACCGGCCTACATCAAGAAGACCGGCACACAGCTACTCGAACGGTATCCCGAGGCGTTCTCGACCGACTTCGAGCACAACAAGGAGAGCGTGACCGCGCTCACGAACGTCACCTCGAAGAACGTCCGCAACCGCATCGCGGGCTACGTCACCCGCAAGCGCCAGGGGAACGCAGCGGCCTGAGTCGGGATCGGAACCCGATACAGAGACAACGAAGACACCTTCTTACACGGTCGAACGGCGGTGTTTGTGCCGACCAGAACGGTTTTCACCCACGCTTTCCCTACCCTCGGCAATGTCTTCCACACGCGTCGGTGTTCTCGGAGCCACCGGGGCCGTCGGGCAGCGGCTGATCCAGCTTCTCGATCCCCACCCCGAGTTCGAGATCGCGACCCTGACCGCGAGCGACGACAGCGCCGGCAAGTCCTACCGTGAGGCGGCGAAGTGGCGTATCGAGACGCCGATTCCCGATGACGTCGCGGAACTCGTAGTAGAACGGACCGATCCCGACGCCGTCCCCGACGACGTCGATCTCCTCTTCTCGTCGCTGCCCTCCTCGGTCGGCGAGCGGGTCGAACCGGGCTTCTGTGAGGCGGGGTACGTGGTTTCGTCGAACTCCTCGAACGCGCGGATGGCCGACGACGTGCCGCTGACGATCCCGGAGGTCAACCACGACCATCTCGATCTCCTCGAAGTCCAACGCGACGAGCGCGGTTGGGACGGAGCCCTCGTGAAGAACCCCAACTGCTCGACGATCACGATGGTACCGACGCTCGCGGCGCTCGACTCGTTCGGTCTTTCTACTGTCCACGTCGCCACGATGCAGGCGGTCTCGGGCGCGGGCTACGCGGGCGTGAGCTCGATGGAAATCCTCGACAACGTGCTCCCGCACATCGGTGGCGAGGAGGAGAAAATGGAGACCGAGACCCGCAAACTCCTCGGCTCGTTCGACGGCGCGGAGATCGATCTCCATGATGTCGACGTCGCGGCCTCGTGCAACCGGGTGCCGACGCTCGACGGCCACCTCGAAAGCGCGTGGGCCGAAACCAGCGAGGCCCTCACTGCCGACAACGCGATGGCCGCCATGCGGGACGCCCCCTCGCTTGACCTCCACAGCTCGCCCGACCAGCTGATCGAGGTTTTCGAGGACCCGAACCGCCCGCAGCCCCGCCTCGATCGGATGGTGGGCGGAGGGATGAGCGTCGCGGCGGGCGGCGTTCGCGAGACCAGCGATGGGGTGCAGTACAACTGTCTCGCGCACAACACGCTGCGCGGGGCGGCCGGCGCGAGCGTGCTCAACGGCGAGTTGCTGGTCGAAGACGGCTGGTTCTGACCGGATTGACATTTTCTGAACAGTAGCATCGAACAACATCCTTGGCGGGAATAGCCGAAAAATAACTTGTTCCGTCACAATATTGAATATGATGCCAGTGGCGTTATTCAGACATGAAGTATAGGTCCGATTTTGAAGAGATTGAAAGTGTGTTTGAAGAGAAAAGTGAGGATTACGGTCCCCATCATCCGAGTCGGAGATCGGCTCGAACCCATCTGGTGAGTGCATATAACCTACACGTCTTTCATAGCGAAGTACTGGACACAATGGGAAAATCGACCGAGGACAGACATAAAATTCAATTACTGCTGCTCAATCAGAGTGTTAGTGCTTCGTACTCCTTATATCAGTTGGTGCGAAACCATTGCTACACCACCGCCTACGGACGAATTCGGTATCTTTGGGAGCTCTATCTGATACTACAGCAACTGAATCGGAGGAAAGGGCGTACTGGAAACAGGTATCAGGAGATTCGTAAGACACTCAATGAAGATGAGTTTGGGAAGTACGAGACGCTTCCCCTGACAGAATACCTTTCAGATATACGAGATACAGTAATTTGCGACTTGCGCGACGAACACGCTCTATACGGGAAAATATACGATCACATTAGTAATGTCGGCTCTCACCCACACTCGATCAAGTCATCTGGAAACGACGATCAGTGGAATATCGTCTCTGAAAGAGACCTCTTCAGACTTGGTCTTATCTTTAACTTCGGACAGGCCGCTCAATTTGTCCGTACATTCTCAGATATACGAGAGCGGAATGCAGTTCGTAGAGAAATGGACCACATATTTGCGCAGATAGAACGTACAGGATTGGCGCTACCAAAATTCTTAGAAGACGACATAGAGTTTGCTATGACCTGAAAAAATCCAACTTATGATTCATATTAGTGGTCTTAAATCACCTGGTTCCGGAGATTCTCGTATTTCCCTGTGTTCTCGACTCGCCGAAGGTTCTCGGCCACGATATCTGCAAGTCGTTCGTAGTACTCTGGCGTGTGGCCCGCGTTGTGCGGCGTGATGAGTACGTTCTCGAACCCCCATAGTGGATGATCCTCGGGGAGGGGTTCGGGATCGGTGACGTCGAGACCCGCGCCGCCGATCGCATTCGATCGCAGCGCCGACACGAGGGCGTCGGTGTCGATCACGGGCCCGCGCGCGACGTTCACGACGACGGCGTCGGGCGGGAGGGTGTCGAACTCCGCCGCGCCGATCATTCCTTCGGTTTCGTCGGTGAGCGGAACCGCGAGCACGAGATGGTCGGTGCGGGCGAGCGCGTCGTGGAGGTCGTCGGTGCCGAGGACTTCGTCGGTTGGACCACCCCGCTCGGGCGAGTGGCGGATGCCGATGGTGTCGATGTCGAATCCTTGGAGTCGCTCGACGACGCCGCCGCCGAGCGCGCCGAGACCCACGATTGTGACTGTGGATCCGGCGAGTTCGCGAGTCGGGTAGGCGCGCCACTCGCGGCGCTGCTGGCGTCGCCATCCCTCGTGATGACGACGACAGAACGTGAGGAGGAAACCGAGGACGTGCTCGGCGATGTTCGGGGCGTGGACTCCCGAGGCGGTCGTCACGCTCACGCCGTGGTCCTTGAACGCCTCGGTCGGCAGGTGGCCGTAACCGGCGTACGAACACGCGAACAGCCGGAGGTTCTCGGCGCGATCGAGTACGGACGGCTCCACGGTCGAGCCGGTGGCGACCGTCGTGCGCGCGAGCAGATCGCGCTCTTCGTCGGGCGTTGCAGCGCGTCGAACGTCGTACTCCGGCAGGCGCTCGCGCAGCGCCGCCGCGTACTCCGCCATCGGCATCCCGTGGACACCTCGCCGGAGTACGGCGATATCGGGGTTCGATTCAGTCACGATATCCGCCTCGTTGTCGCTCGTCTCGACACATGAGATCCCGTTCGACCGCACCTCGTATAAGTCCACTCGGGCTGTGAGTGTCGTCCCGACACCGCTCGTCGCGGGCGAAAAACGGGCAGACCTTTATTCCCCGCGGCGTCCCGGTTGTCATGGAGCGGATCGACGTGGCGGTGGTCGGCGGAGGTCCGGCGGGGACGGCGGCGGCGTGGACGGCCGCGAGGCAGGGTGCCGACGCGGTCGCCTTCGAGAAGGGCGTCCCGCGGGCCGACCGTGCGGACCTCGGGCCGGACTCGACCGACGCCGCTGGCATGTTGGACTACTGGGTCGACCTGATGGATCTTCCCGAAGCGATCCCCGACGAGGTGATCCTCCGCGATCTCGACGGCGCGACCTTTGCGGGACCGAACGAACGAATCACGATCCGCGACACCGGAATGGACGCGTCGTATCCCGAGTTCGGGTTCACCTTCCATCGCGCGCGCTTCGACGACTGGCTCCGCGAGCGCTGCGAGGCCGCCGGCGGAGGCTACCGGGTCGGCAACGGGATCAGGGACGTCGCGATCGACCCGCAGGACGGCCACACGCTCACGCTGCGCGACGGCCACGAGATCGAAGCCGAGTATCTGATCCTCGCCGACGGGCCACAGCGGACGATCACACGGGGCGTTCTCTCCGAGTTCGTCGCCGAGGCCCGCCTCGAAAATCTCGCTTCGAACCGTGCGAACCACATCGCCTACCAGGAGTATCGGGAGTTCCCGCCCGAACTGTTCGACGACGATCACATCAAATTCTGGTGGGGCGCGATGCCCGGCCACACCGCGTACCCGTGGGTGTTCCCGAACGACGGCACGGTGGCCCGCGTGGGGCTGACGATGCCGATCGGGCTCGACCTCGACGACGTGGCTAACCGGGACGCGTACCGCCTCCTCCGGCCCGACGACACGACCGTACCGCCAGGCAAGGAGTACGTCCGACGACTGCTCGAAACCGAGTACCCCGGCTACGACCTCGATGACTTCCCGCTGGTCGAGGATCGCGGCAAGCGCGGCGGCGTCGAGTCCTACCCCATCTCCTCGACTCGCCCGATCGACTCTCCCGTGGACGCGAACGTTGCGATCGTCGGCGGTGCGATGGGTGCGACCTCGGCGTTCCACGAGGGTGGCGATCACGTCGCGGTTCGGACCGGCAAGATCGCCGGCGCGCTCGCGGGGGCGGGCGCACTCGGGGCGTACAACCGCGAGTGGAAGCGTGCGGTCGGCGAGGAGGTCCGCCGGAACGTCGCGATGGCCGACGTCGTCCGCGGGTTCGAGCCGGACGACTGGGATCGCACGTTTCGGTCGATCGGCCGAACGCTCGACGACGGTCGCTACAGCACGCTCAGGACGCCGTTACTGGGATACGGTGGCCTCTCGGTGCTCGCTCGCTATCAGCGTGCGAAGCTCGGCTACCGGAACGGCGGGTACGTCCAGCTCGCCGAATCGGAGTACGCGATCTGAGCCGCGAAGGTTTAGTTCCGCCGCCACCACCGTCGAGTGCGTGCCGTAGTCCCCGCCCGAGTACGTCCACGAGGACGCGATGACCGTGCGGCGAACCCCGGCGCGCAACACGAGTCGCACAACGCGCGACTGACGGTGGAACCGGCGCGAGCCGGCGACACGGGTCGCGTCACGCGCGACCGACCGCGAGGCCGGCACCGCCGGCCGAGGATGGTCACCCACGACCCGCCCGGCATAGGGTTTACCGGCCGAGACGGCACGCTGCCTGCGATGACGCCGGCCGTTAGTGTTCCGGGCGACAGCTTCATTCCCACGAGTAGCGTAGCGTCGCTCGAATGGATCGCAGCCGATTCGTGACGCTCTCCGCTCTCGCGTTCGGACTGATTTTGGTGAGTTTCGTGATCCTCGGTTTCAGCCGGCTCGTCCTTCCCTTCCGGACTGCACGATTGCTCGCCGGCCCCGTCGGCCTCGTCGCGTTTGGCCTGGTTTGTTATCTCTTTGTGCGAGCGGCGCTTTCGGCACTCGGCCTCGCCGAGATCGAGGAGTGAGACCCCAAACCGTTTTCGCGCCGGCCGCGAACCCCCGATATGAACGTGAACGCCGTCGCGGAGCTCGCGCCCGACGAGCGCCGCGCGCTGTTCGATCGCGACGCCGGGATCGCGGCGATCGAGTCCGACGTGACAGCAATCGTCGATCGCGTGCGCGAGGAGGGCGACGTCGCGCTCCGGGAGTACGCCGAGGAGTTCGACGACGTCACTGTGGGTTCGCTCGACATCACCGACGAAGCCGAACGCGCGTACGACGAGATCGACGACAACCTCCGAAACCCGATCGAGACCGCCGCCGCCAATATTCGAGAATTTCACGAGCGCCAGGTCCCCGACGACTGGCGCGAGTCGTTCGACGGCCGCGAACTCGGCCAGCGCTATCGGCCGATCGAGCGGATCGGCGCGTACGTCCCAGGTGGTTCGGCGGCGTACCCCTCTAGCGCGCTGATGACCGTTGTTCCGGCAAAGGTCGCGGGCGTCGAACAGGTGGCAGTGACGACGCCACCCGCCGATGAGATCAACCCCGCGACGCTCGCGGCACTTCACGTCGCGGGTGCGGACGCGATCTACCAGGTCGGCGGCGCGCAGGCGATCGCGGCGCTCGCGTACGGCACCGAGACCGTCCCCCGAGTGCAGAAGATCGTCGGCCCCGGAAATCGGTGGGTGACCGCCGCGAAGGCTGCCGTGAGAAACGACTGCGAGATCGACTTTCTTGCCGGCCCGAGCGAAATCTGCGTGCTCGCCGACGAGACTGCGGAGCCGCAGTTCGTTGCCGCCGATCTGCTCGCCCAGGCCGAACACGATCCGAACGCATCGGTCGTCGCGGTCACCGATGACGAAACGCTCGCGGGACGGATCGTCGCCGAGGTCGAGGATCGTCTTGCGGGCCGCGAGCGTGAGGACACTATTCGTGGGGCGCTCGAAAACGACGCTAGTGGCGTGTTCCACGCGCGCTCGATGTCCGAGGCCGTCCTCTTCTGCGAGGAGTACGCCGCCGAGCACCTCTCGATCCAGGCTGCCGAGGACGAGGCGCTGCTCGACCGGATCGCGAGTGCGGGCAGTGCGTTTCTCGGCCCCCACTCACCGGTGGCGGCCGGCGACTATGCTGCCGGGCCGAACCACGTCCTCCCGACCGGCGGACACGCGAAGATCGCCGGCGGCCTCTCCGTCGACAGCTTCCTCCGGTCGACGACGGTTCAGCGACTCGACGCCGACGCGCTCGACGCGATCGGCGACACGGTGACGACGCTCGCTGCAGCCGAGGGGCTGGAGGCACACGCCGAGAGTGTCGCGCTCAGGCTCCGCGAGTCCGAGAACGCCGCCCGAGACCCCGATCGGCTTCGCGAATAGCTGAGCACCACGAATCCGCAAGGCGTACGGTTAGATAGCTGTACCCCGTACTCTCGCGTATGTCCGGGGAAGAACGAACACAGGTGACCGTCAGCCCCGAAACTGCCGAGAAGCTTGCAGTCCTCGCCGACCAACACGACTTCGAGACGCGTGGCGACGCGGTCGGCTACGCGGTCAACCGAGTCCTCATCGACGACGAGATCGACTACTGACGCGGACGAGTCGCTGCAGCCGACTTCACACTGAGTTTGTCGCAGTGTTTCGGCGTCATCGTTAACCACCTGGGGACGAAACGAACTACCATGAGCACGGGCGCGACCACCGACGGGGAGTCTATCCCCGAGATCGAAGTCTCGGAGTCGGCTGCCGACGAGGCGCTTTCGCTTCTCGACGGCGAGGGGATGGACACCGACATCGCCGGGCTCCGGCTGTTCGTCCAGCAAGGCGGCTGTGCCGGCCTCTCGTATGGAATGCGCTTCGACACCGAACCCGAGGGCGACGATCAGGTGTATGAACACCACGGCCTTCGGGTGTTCGTCGATCCCGCCAGCATGAACTACGTCGGCGGCAGCGTTCTCGATTTCGAGGGCGGCCTGCAGGGCGCTGGCTTCCACGTCGAAAACCCCAATGTCGTCAGCGAGTGCGGCTGCGGCGAGAGCTTCCGCACCTGAAAGCCCTCGGAACTGCGCGGGCCACCGGTTCGCGCATCCGGCCTCACTACGTTCGGCCGGACGCCCGACGGCGGTTCCTCGCCCTTTTCATGTCCGCCGGGAGAGCAAAGCTCTCCCGAGCCCTGACTCGCTCCGCTTGTCAGGACACCAGGCCCGCATTGCGCGACCCCCGCTGTCGCGTCTGCTCACGGGCGCTCCGCCCGTTCGCACGGGCCGAGGCGCTACGCGCCTCGTGGCGGCACGCGCTGAAGCCCCCCGTCCCTCCCCGTGCGGCCGCGATAAACGCGGCCGCGTGGCTTCCTTCCGCTCCGCCACCACACAGCTTCTGCACCGCTCCGCACAGCACCGCCGAAGCCCTCGACTACTCGCTCCGCTCGCAGTCTCGCCCTTCATCCACCAGGAGAGCTTCGCTCTCCTGAGCCTTGACTCACTTCGTTCGTCGAGACGCCAGGCCCGCACCGCGACCACTTCCGCACCGCAGCCACCACTCACGCGAGCGTCGAACCCTCTTTGTGGCCCCCGTTCGTAGGTAACCCATGCACTGGAAACTCTTCGCGACGCTCGCCGAGGCCGCCGGCGAACGTGAGGTCGATGTCGAGGTCGAACCGGATGCGAACCTCGGCGACGCGCTCGCGGCGCTGTTCGATCGGTACCCCGCCCTCGAAGACGAGATCATCGAGGACGGCGAGATCCGCGATCACATCCGGCTGCTCAGAAACGGCGAGGACCCCTTCGTCGCCGGCGACGGCCTCGACACCGCTCTCGACGAAGGCGACGAACTCGCCGCGTTCCCGCCAGTCAGTGGTGGTTGAACCGGGAACCTCCTCTTAAAGATCGGTAGCCGCATCGAGCGCGATCGCGATCGCGCGCTCGACGTTGTCTTTCGCCTTCTTGGGTAGCTCCTCGCCTTCGGTCTCGCCCTTCTGCGTGCCCGCGACGAGGTTGCCGTCGACGGTACAGAGTGCGCCCGCTCGCAGCCCCTTCCGGCGCGCGAGCGTGAAGATCGCGGCGGCCTCCATCTCAACCGAGAGCACACCGGCGCGCTCCCACGCCTCGATGTACTCGTCAGTCTCGGCGTAGAAGGCGTCATCGGAGGCGATCGGCCCGACGTGGACGGGCTCGGAACGCGTCCCGGCCGCTTCGACCAACCCCGAGAGTACGTCGTAATCCGGGACGGCGGGCACGGTGTCGCGCTCGTACCGCTCTGTCGTCCCTTCGTCCTTCGCTGCTCCCGTCGCGACCACCACGTCGCCGACCTCGATGTCGGCCTGAAGTGCACCCGTCGTCCCAACTCGGATCAGGCTCTCGACCCCGACGTTCGCGAGCTCCTCGACCGCGATCGCGGCCGACGGACAGCCGATTCCTGTCGAACAGATCGTGACCGGACTCCCCTCGTATCTAGCGTTCACGATCTTGTACTCGCGGTTCTCGGCGACGACCTCGCTCTCCTCGCAGTGGCCGGCGATCCGATCGACCCGGCCCGGATCGCCGGGCAGGAGCGCAACATCGTGGAGTTCGCCCGACTCGACAAGCAGGTGTGGCTGTTTGGCCATACCGTCGTCTCCTCGCTCGGGGGAGAAAAAACGGTCTATCCGTGTGCTCGGAGCGAGTGCCGGCCACTTTTTCAGGGGGCGCGTCGAACCGCGGGTATGGCGCTCGAAATCACTCGGATCGAGACCATGGAGTTCGCCTACCCGCTCGAAGACGTCGGCTCGGACGAGGGGTTCAACCTCGCCTACGAGCCGGGAACGACCACCGAGCGGCGGCTGTTCGCGATCGAGGTTCACACCGACGGCGACGTGACGGGACGGTTCGTCGGCGGCAACTCGCCTGCCTTCGCCCAGATCCACGAGGTCGCCGACTACCTTATCGGGAAGGACCCGCTCCGCCGCGAACGCCACTGGAGCGAGATGAAACGCGGCCTCCGGAAGTACGATCGGATGGGAATTGGCCCCGTCGACATCGCGCTCTGGGACCTCGCGGGCAAACACTACGACGCGTCGATCAGCGAACTCCTCGGTCGCTACCGCGATCGGCTGCCGGCGTACGCCTCGACCTACCACGCCGACGACAACGGCGGGCTCGACTCGCCCGAGGCGTACGCCGAGTTCGCCGCCGAGTGCGCCGAAATGGGGTATGGAGGATTCAAGATCCACGGCTGGGGCGGCAGTGACGAAGCCCGGGACATTGACCGCGAGGTCGCCACCGTCCGCGCGGTCGGCGAACGCGCACCCGACGAGATGGATCTGATGATCGACCCCGCCTGCGAGTACGAAACCTTCGCCGACGCGCTGAAGGTCGGTCGCGCGTGTGACGAACAGGAATTCTTCTGGTACGAGGACCCGTTCCGCGACGGCGGTATCTCCCAGGAAGCTCACAAGCGCCTCCGCCAGCGGATCGACACGCCACTCCTCCAGACCGAACACGTCCGGGGGCTCGAACCCCACGTCGACTTCATCGCAAGCGAGGCGACCGATTCGCTGCGAGCCGATCCGGAGTACGACGGGGGGATCACGGGCGCGATGAAGCTCGCGCACGCCGCCGAGGGGTTCGGTGCCGACGTCGAGATCCACTCGCCGGGTCCGGCCCAGCGCCACTGCATGGCTGCGATTCGGAACTCGAACTACTACGAGATGGCGCTGGTCCACCCCGACTGCGACAACACCGCACCGCCGATCTACGAAGAGGGGTACGACGATCAGCTCGATACCATCGACAGCGATGGGACCGTTCCTGTTCCCGATGGACCCGGACTGGGTGTCGACTACGACTGGTCGTACATCGAAGATCAGATGAAGGGCGGCAGAACCTACGAGTAACGCAGCGTCAGCGTCCGACGATCAGCAGTCACGGGGCGGCCCGACGTCTCACTTCGAATCGGAGTCGAGTGCGGTCGCCGGACGGGAGTCACGCCGACGAGCGACGAGCGCGGCGACACCGAATACGACGACCAGCAGGAGTCCGAAGACGAACGCCAGCGTACTCAGGCTGAGGTTCGACAGGATTCCACCACTCTCGCCCGAGGCACCGGTCGTGTTCGTCTCGTTTGCCGTGGTGCCGGGTGTCGTCGTCACATCAGTCGCGATCGTTCGCGGTGGCTCGGTCGTCGCTTCCGTTGTCGTCGGCGTTTGAGTCGCCGTCGTGGTGTCTGTCGAGGCCGGTGTGGCCGTCTGCGTTTCTGTCTCCGTCTGCGTGGCCGTCTCCGTCGGCGTTGGTGTCGGCGTCGCGGTCGGTGTGGGTGTCGGCGTCGGTGTATCTGTTGGCGTCGGGGTTGGCGTAGGGGTCTGGGTCGTTGTCGGCGTCGGCGTCGGGGTCGGGGTTGGGGTTGGCGTAGGCGTTTCCGTCGTTGTTGTAGTCGTGGTCGTCGTCGGTGGCGTTTCCGAGAACGAGCCTGGATCGACTTCCTCGCCGTTGACGAGAACGGTTACCGGGCCACCGCTGACGCTGAACGACGTAACCTCTCCGGCGAACTGGAAGCTGTCTTCGCCGCCCTCAGCGGTCGAGCCGGTGGCTCTGGTGCCGGAGGCTTCGTCGGGGACCACCGCGTCGTCTTCGGTGTCCGCTCCGCTCCCTGGCTCGATCCGCTCGCTCACCGTGATGGTGTAGTTCGCCCGTTCGTCGCTGGTGCTTTGAATGGTGATCGTGTTCGACAGCTGGGATGACTGTGCGTAGCCCGATCCGAGCTGGGCGACAGTCTCCCCGGAACTGCTCGACTCGATCGGCGCGTTCGCATCTACCGAGGGCTGGACTCCATCGTGGTCGGCGGTCGGGGCCGCGACGGCCGGCATCGTCGTCACTACGAGGACGCAGACTACAACCACGATCACCGACGAAACGGACGAAGACATCGTCTGCTTCGCAGTAGCGACGAACGGCTAAATAACCCTGCGGTCGTGACTCGGTGAGAACCGCCCAGTACCCACCGGAACAGTTAGCATCGTCCATGGAGTGATTCCAGCCATGAGCCTTCGTGCTCGTGACATCATGACGACCGACGTGAAGACGGTGCAGCCGGACGAGGACGTGAGTGACGTCCTCACCCGGCTGGCTCGGGCGTCGTTCAACGGGTTCCCGGTCGTCGACGACGAAGATCACGTCGTCGGGATCGTCACGCAGGGCGATCTCGTCGATCTCTTCCAGCCCAGCGACCGCACGCTCTGGATCCCGATCGGGTTTCCGCCGTTCATCAGCTCGATCGACTACGCGGTCGATATCTCGTGGAACGATCTCGACGTCGGGATCGATCTCGCCAAACACGCCGGCAAACCCATCAGCAGCGTGATGACCGAGGACGTCGTGACCGTCGCTCCCGACGACGATCTCGACCGGGTTCTCGAACTCCTCGCCGACGAGAACCGCGACATCAATCGCCTCCCCGTGATCGAAGACGAGCGACTCGTCGGTATCATCGCTCGGGAGGACCTCCTGCGGACGCTCCGGGACGAGCGCGAACTCGCCTCCTGACTGGCACGAACGCGCTTTCGGCCAGCTTCCTGTGGCCTGTCTTTTCGACCCACAGTATATTGACGTGGACGTCGAAGTCTGGGCAGTATGGTACACTCGACGTGGGGCGACTGGTTCGTGCGCGACGAGATCGAGGCCACCGAACCGCAGGGACTCTCGGTGTGGTATCTCGGCTGCAACGGCTACGTCCTCCGCACCGCCGAGACGACCGTCTACCTCGACCCGTACTTCGGCGACGGTACTCCTCCGAGAACGATCCGGATGATTCCGGTTCCGATCGATCCCGCGGATGCGACGCTGTGCGACGCCGTTCTGGTCACGCACGAACATATCGATCACACCCATCCACCCTCGTACGGTCCGCTCGTCGAGGACTGTGGAGCCGAAATCCACGCACCGAGCGCGTCCTACGAACGGCCCGACTACGACGGCGATCTCCGCGCGCCCGACGACAAACGCCACATCATCGAGCCCGGTGACGAGTTCGATGTCGGCGATCTCACCATCCACGTCCGGGGCGCGAACGACCCCGACGCCATCGAACCAGTGAGCTATGTCGTCGAGCACGACGCTGGTACCTTCTTCGCGGCGGGCGACTCCCGACCGGCTGACGCGTTCACCGATGTCGCCGGTGAGTTCGATCTCGATCTCGGCGTGCTTGCCTTCGGCTCCGTTGGCAACATCGTCCACACCGAGGACGACCCCACCGAAGCCCGCCCGACGGAGTGGTACAACGACGGCGACCAGGTCGCGACCGCCGCGAACCAACTCGAACTCCATCGGTTGGTCCCCGTCCACTGGGACATGTGGCGCGGTGTCGGGGCCGATCCGGACGCCATCGCCGACCACGTCGCTTCCTACCGCTACCCGAACGTCGTCGAGACCGTCCGGATCGGTGACCGACTCGATGTCGGCGAGCCGGGTGTCGTCCCGCTTCGGGACGTCCGGGAACACTGAGCGTCGACGGCTTGGCCTACCGCGAGGATCAACCTCCCACTGACGACCCGACTTTCCATCGACGGCGGGTGTATTAAGCCGGTGGCGGCCGAGACCACCGAACATGGGCACCGCAAGCTTCGATTTCAGCGACGAGACCGTGATCGTCACCGGAGGCAGCGCCGGTATCGGCCGTGCGATCGCACTCGGGTTCGGCGAGGCGGGTGCGACGGTCGTGAACGCCGACGTGCGTGAGGACCCGAAGATGGAGGGCGAGGACGTCCCGACCCACGAGAAGATCGAAGAGTCGGGCGGCACAGGTGAGTACGTCGAGACCGACGTGTCCCAACCTGACGAGATCGAATCCGTGGTCGAAGCCGCCCGCGAGTTCGGCGGCGTCGACGTGATGATGAACAACGCCGCCGCCCAGCGACCGGGCACCTTCCTCGATGTCGATCAGGACACCTTCGATCTGCTCCACGACACCAACGTCCGGGGGTACTTCTTCGGCACACAGGCCGCCGCACAGGACATGATCGACCGCGGCGAGCCGGGCTGTATCGTCAACACTGCCTCGATCTCCTCGGAGGTCGCCCAGCACGACCAGGTTCAGTACGACTCCACGAAGGGCGCGATCAAGATGATCACCAAGGGAACGGCGCTCGAACTCGCCGAGCACGACATCCGGGTGAACGCGGTCGCGCCGGGCCAGATCGCCACCGAGTTCACCGAGGGCTGGTCAGAGGAAGCCCAACAGGCCGCCGGCGAGGGCGGTGAAGGGTTCATCAAGCCCGTCCCGCTCGGCCGGGTCGGTCATCCAGACGACATCGCGGGCGCGGCGCAGTTCCTCGCGAGCGACGAAGCGTCGTACATCACCGGCGACATGGTGTTCATCGACGGCGGCTGGACGGCGATCTGACTTCGGTCGGCCGGCTTCTCGAAATGCACCGATCCGACCGACCGCGGAGATTTTGTCAGCGCCGCGCGACGTCCGGACATGGACGATCGAATCCACGAACATGCGGCGGTACTAGTCGACTGGAGCGCACGAGTCGAAGCAGGCGACGACGTCGTGATGAGCGTCTCGGAGGGGACGCACGATCTCGCGGTCGCGGTCGCCGAGAAAATCGGTGAACGTGGTGCGAACCTAGTGACGACCTACGGCTCCGCGGAGCTGAATCGCGCGTATCTCCGGGCCCACGACGGTGAATTCGACGACGATCCCGACCACGAGCTCGCGCTGTTCGAAGAGAGCGACGTGGTACTCTCGCTCGGCGGCGGCCGGAACACGGCGGCCCAGATTGACGTGCCGGGCGAGGTGCGTGGTGCGTACTCGAAAGCCCGCGAGCGCACACGCGAAGCGCGAATGGACACCGACTGGGTTTCGACCGTGCACCCCACTCGATCGCTCGCCCAGCAGGCCGGGATGAGCTACGAAGCGTACCAGGAGTTCGTCTACGACGCCGTGCTCAGAGACTGGGAGGCGCTTGCCGACGAGATGAGCGAGATGAAGGAGATCCTTGACGAAGGCAGCGAGGTTCACCTCCGTAGCCAGGACACCGATCTCACGATGTCGATCGAGGGCCGGACTGCGGTGAACTCCACGGCATCGGTTGCCGACGACAGTCACAACCTCCCGAGCGGCGAGGTGTTCACCGCGCCGCAGGCGACAACGGGCGAGGTCCGCTTCGACGTGCCGATGACGATCCGTGGGACGCGCATCGAGGACGTGTGGCTCGAATTCGACGACGGCGAGGTGGTCGACTACAACGCGGCACGCAACTCCGAAGTGATCGGCGAACTCCTCGACACCGACGAGGGCGCGCGCCGGCTCGGCGAACTCGGGATCGGGATGAATCGTGGCATCGACCGCCCCACTGACAACATCCTGTTCGACGAGAAGATGGCCGAAACCGTCCATCTCGCGCTCGGCCGCGCCTACGACGCCTGCCTCCCTGACGGCGAGTCGGGCAACGACAGCGCGATCCACACCGACTTGATCACCGACGTGAGCGACGACTCGACGCTCGCCGTCGACGGCGAAATCATCCAGCGAAACGGCACGTTCCGCTGGGAGGACGGGTTCGAGGGATAGCCGACACCGGGTTTGGCGATCGGTGCGAGCGACTGGTGGACCGTTTTCGGCGGCGATTCGTGGGGCTGGCGTGATCGATCGGGGACCGGTCCGCGATCACTCTTGGAGAAAGTATTTAACCGTTGTGGCCGATCCCTCAGGTAGGAGCTGCCGTCGGATGAGCTATCTCGATCGACTCAGGCGACGCGTGGGCGAGGCCGACCGCAACGACGCGGAGTACGAGTGCACTGGCTGTGGAGCGGGATTCGACAGACGCCGGCAGGTGTGTCCGGAGTGCGGGGGCTACTCGATCAGGCGACGTGAGTGGAGCCCAGCATCGGTCCGGTGAGCCCGGCTACGGGAGCGTTCGATCACTCCCACCAGTCACTTCTGCGTTCTTCGTCGCTTGTCGACGCTCGGAGCGGTGGCGGGTACGCCGCCCCGTCGCCGGGTTCGAAGCCGAATCCGAGCGCGAGGTGGCGCGCGACGTGCCATCCGGTTGCGTCGGTGTCGACGTCGGAGAGGGCGATGTCGACACGGGTGTAGCGTTCGATCGCACTGTCGCCGTCGGGATCGGTACCGTAGACCGAGCCACATGATCCCGAGCCGTCCCCGCAGGGCGGACCGTCCTGGAAGTAGATCACCACGTCGGCGTTCTCGAACGACGAGACGCGTTCGAAAGAGACGTTGTCGGGAACTCGACCCGCCGCGCCGCGGTCGTAGTAGTCGAGCGCGTGGTCGATCTGCTCGCGGACTGCGGCACGCTCGTCGGCCGGGACGGCGTCGAGATCGGCGAACACCGCGAGCGTCGGGTCGGCCCACGGGAGCGTGCGCTCGCTCGCGTTGGGCTCGGGCAGCATCGTGAGCGACGCCCGCGATCGCATCAGTTGGGTCGGTTCGTCGCTGTGATCCAGCCCGAGCGTGTGGCCGAGTTCGTGTTTGAGCACCTGGACGGTCGATTCGTTCGAGAGATCGTCGAGGATGCGAACGTCGACCGTGTCGGCGGCCTGGGGCGGACTGGTGATCCGTGGTGCACAGCCCGCGGCCGTTTCGACCTCGCCACAACGGTCGAGCGATCGCTGGAACGTCACCCGGAGGTCGGGATCGGTCGCGTTCGGCGCGAGTGTGAAGTTTACCTCGAAGTCGAGATAGCGCTCGTCGTTGCGTTCCCAGTACGAAAGCGCCTCGCGCACTAGGGGGTCGAAGGCTCGATCGGTCTCGCCCGGATCGACCGCGACGGTCAGTTCGTCGTCGGGGTAGGGGTTGTCGGGATCGCCCGCGTAGCCGGCGAGTTCGTCGGGGAGCGCGCCGCCTGCGCAGCCGGCGAGAACCACGAGACACACCACCGCGAGCGCGCGGGCGATCCCGGCCATCATCGGGAGGTGGAGCGACGCGGGTATCATGTTTGCGGCGTGGTTGCGGCTGCGGTGCGGGCCTGGCGGATCGAGGGCGAGGCGCGCGAGCGAAGCGAGCGCGATTCACCGTGAACGAGCGACTGTAGGGAGCGAGTGAGCGGGCGTTTTTAGTCCAGGTTTTTGCGGGGAGGGATACCCGCAGCGCGCCATGGGCGCGCGAGGATACCCCTCTTCGTAAAACGCTCTTGTGAAGCACATTGTTGGTAACGACCGAGTTGCTCGAGTGGGGTTCCCTGAATGGGTGAACGAGGTAGCGAAACTAGCGAATCAATCGCCTTCTGATTCGCTCTTCAAAGAACGAAACTGTCCGATAGCGCTCCACCAACAATCTCCTTCAGAAGAGCGTCGTAAAAAGTGGCTGGGGAGGAGTAAGCCCCCTTCTGTTCGTCCCGGCATTCGGCTGAGCGTCCGCATCCCTGCCGGGCTACCGTGCGGCTCGCGCCGCGTGGTGCGGACTTGCACCGGTGAGGATTCGCCGTTCCATCGATCCCTGCTCTTCGTTCCTCAGTGGGGTCTCCCTCGCCTCGCGGCTCGGTTCGCGCGCTCGCGGACTGGCTCGCGGGCGATGCCCGCTCGCTCGTTCCGGGGCGCGATGCGCCCCGTGCCGCTCGCGCCGAGGAGGCGGCTTCGCCGCCTCCCGCACTTCACAGGTCCGAGCAGGACGTGTCGTTGCTGTTCCAGTGCCGACGGTCTCCCGTCCCGGGGTTTCCCCGGTCACCTGCCCGGCGGTGGGGGGACTTTCCTCGCGTGCGCGCCTGCCGGCGCGCCGCGGTGGCCAGGCTCTCCCTGCCGATCGACGCTACGCTGCCGATCGATAAAGATGGTTCGAAAATCAGGACAACACGTCGAATCCAACAACGTCGGCGTCCTCGCGGGCACGGTCGATTGCTGCATCGAGATCGAAGTCTCGCACTACCTCGCCGTCGCGAATCAGCGGTTCCAACAGCGCATCGCCGTCCGCTGGATCCTCACGGTCGGCGAGTGCGACTTCGTGGCCACCTTCGGGAGTGCGATAGACCTGTTTCTTCCCTGAGAGCTTGCCCCGCTTTGCGGCGGGCTCGCCGTCGACCGCGACGATGTCGAGCGCGAAGTCGACTGGGTCAGCGTTCGAGACGTAGCCACCGACACCGAAGCCGGCGGCGACGTCGCGGAGTTCCCGGAGATCGGCGGGACCGAGGCCGCCGCTCACGAACAGGTCGACGTCCGCGCGGCCACGGGCGTCGAGTTCCCAGCGCACCTCCCGCAGGATGTGGCGGATGTCGCCCCGTCGCGAACTCGTGGTGTCGATCCGGACGCTGTCGAGGCGATCGCCGAGTGCGTCGGCCGCGCGGAGCACTTCGTCGACCTCGTCGGAGTAGGTGTCACACAGTGCGATCCGTGGTACGTCCGCGGCGACAGCGTCGTCGAACGCCCGCCATGCGTTCTCTTGGTTGCCCTCGCCGAAGCAGATCACGAGCGCGTGCGGCATCGTCCCGCTGGCATCCCGACCGAGCAGCTCGCCGGCGGCCACGTGGGAGAACCCGTCGAACCCGCCGAGCAGCGCGCTGCGTTCGACCACTGCCGCGATCGATGGATGGACGTGGCGAGCCCCAAAGCTCACGACCATCGACTCCGGGGCTGCCCGGCGCGCGCGGAGCGCGTTGGTCGCCATCCCCGACGCCTGGGAGAGAAATCCGAGGAGTGCAGTTTCGAACCGAGCGAATTCGAGGTACGGCCCCTCGATGCGCATGACGGGACCGCCGTCGAACAGCTGGCCCTCGGAGAGAGCGTCGACATCGACGCCCCGACCTACGAACAGTTGTGCGGCGTCCTCGATCCCAGCGAAGGCCTCGAACGCGCCCGTGGGGAACTGATCGGCCGTCACCTCGGCCGTGACGTGTGGGTTCCGGTCGGCGTGTTCGAGGGTCTCGACCGTGCGCTCGAAGTAGGCGTCGGTCGCCCCACCCTCGCGGATGGTCTCGGGCGGAACGATGTCGAAGGCGGCCATGGACGACCAATCCGGCGGCCGGGCAAAAGCGTAGTGTTGCGAAGGGATGGTGAGGCCCCACTCGAGATCCGTAGGGCTAAGTACGGATGGTGGATGCAACGGGTAGGAGGGGCCTACCATCCTCACGATCGAGTTCGAGACCGAACCAACCGGGACGCTCGCGAAGCTCGCGCCCGCGATCGGTACCGACGGGAGCATCGAACTCGACAACGCGTTCTACGTTGAGGACGGGACGTGGCTCGAATCGCTGACGCTGGCCGCAACATCGCCGATCGATCTCGACGCCGAGATCGATGCGATCCCCGGCGTGTCGCTGTTTCACAGCGAGGCGATGCCGACCGGGCCGACCGGTATCGACCACCGTCGCGCCATCGTGTTCGCGAACGAACCGTACCCGTTCCTCCTCGAACTCGTGTTGCGCCACCGGGCGATCCCCAACCGTGTCGTGCTCCAGAACGGCACGGCGACGGTGATCGCCACGGTCGGCGAGTGGGACGACTTCCGCTCGATCGCCGACGACGTCGAGGCAAAACTCGGTCGGTTCGACGTGATTCGGGTCAACGAAACCGACCGCCCGGGCGAGCCCCTGGATAGCGGCCGGCTGGCTGACGTCCTGCTCTCGAAGCTCACCGACGACCAGCTCAACGTGCTCGAAACCGCCTACTCGATGGGATATTTCGCCGTTCCCCGCGACGCTTCGGCCCAGACGGTCGCCGACGAACTCGGGATCCAGCAGTCGACGTTCAGCGAGCGCATCCGGACCGCCGAACGGGCGTTCCTCGAACTGGTCTTTTCTCCTCGATGAGCGGTCGCTGGCTGGTCGGTGTGGATCGGACGGCTCGATCCCCCTGATCGACGATCATACTTAAAGAACGATGATGTTCACCGCCGTTCGTGAACATCGACTTGGAGATACCCCCGCTACGAGTGGCCATGGCAGATGATGGCAGACGAACCGATTCGCCGACCACGACCCGCCGAGAGTGGCTTGGGGCGGTCGCCGCGGGAGCCGCACTCGGAACGGCCGGGTGCCTCAATGGGGGCTCCGGCAGATCGGACCGCGAGACACGCGTCCCGTCGGGTGTTTCCGCGACGGTCGAGACCAAGTACTGGCACGACTGGCCGACCATCGAGGCCGACGCGCCGCCGATGGAGTACACCGCGCGTGCGGGGGCTGCGCTCGATCCCGTCACCCTCGAGTTCTCGACGGAGGACGACCCGTGGATGCGCGAACACGCGTTCACGGTCCAGCGTGCGTTCACCGATCTCGGGGTACCCACGACGCTGAACAACCGCCCGCTGAACCAGCTCTACGCACAGAGCTGGACCACGGCCGGACTCGAAAACATGGTCTCGATGAGCACTCACGGGCCGGACCCCCAGCGCGGGCTCGATCCCAATCCGCTGATGATGCGCCGTCACAAGTCGAGCCCGTCGAACTACGACAACTACTGGCACCCGACGCTCAACGAGATTCTCGACGAACAACGCCGCCTGACGGGCGACCGCGAGGCCCGAAAGCGCCTCGTCGACCGGGCGCAGCAGATCTTCGCCCAGGACGTCGGCGCGCTCATCTCGCTGTTCCCGGACGTCATCACGGCCGCCAACGAGCGGAAGTGGGACGGGTACGTATCGACGCCGGGCAACGGGCCGACCGGCGACGCGTTCCAGTGGTCGGAAGTCAACCTCCAGCCTGCGGCCGGCGATCGGTCGTTCGTGAAGGGGACGACTATCTCGATGAACTCGCTCAACCTGCCGTGGGCGGCCGGCGGTGCGGAGTCAAAGCGGCTCACCTACATCTACGACGGACTGTTCGACGCGTCGCCACAGCTCGACGTGATCCCCGCGCTCGCGACGAGCGCGGAGTTCGTCGACGACACCACTGTCGAGATGTCGCTCCGGAAGGGCGTCATGTGGCACGACGGGAAACCGTTCACCGCCGAGGACGTGAAGTTCACCGTCGATTTCTACTCCCAGAACTCCTCGACGAGCCAGGCACCCTTTTACGAACCGATCGATTCCATCGAAGTACTCGACGACCACGCGGTACGGTTCAGTCTCAAACGGCCGGATGCGGCGTTTCTAACCCAGCGGGTGGTCCGGAGCGCGATCATTCCGAAACACCGCTGGGAGGACGTCGACAGCCCGACCCAGTACAGCCCCGCGAACCCGATCGGCACCGGCCCCTTCGAGTTCGAGAGCTGGTCTCAGAGCAGCAAGTTCGTCGTGAGTCGCAGCGACGGCCACTGGATGTGGGACGACGAGTGGCGCGCCGAGCATCTCGGCGACGCCGCGGCCGCCGGACCGGGGATCGACCGCGTAATCTGGGTCAACGTCGGGAACATCAACGCACTGATCGGCGGGATTCAAAGCGGCGACATCGACGCGATCGCCGGTCGGCTGTCGAGTCAGCAGGCCGAACGCGCCGCACGGCCCGCCGGCGTCGAGAAGATGGTCGCGGACAACTTCGCACCGCTGGATACGAAACTCATGTTCTCCGCCCCGCTGATCCGCGACAAGGAGTTTCGAGTCGCGCTCGCGAAGGCCGTCGACAAAAAGGGGTTCGTGAAGCAGGTCCTCCAGGGCCGCGCGACCGTTCCGCCGGGCGAGAACTTCATTTCGGACATCATGCAGTGGCACAACCCCGACACTCACGACTACACGTACGACGTCGAGGCGGCACGATCGATCCTCGAACGCGCCGGCTACACGTGGGACGACAACGGCAACCTCCAGTTCCCGAACGGGCCCGCGTGGGGCGCGTTCGTCGAACGGGTACAGAACGGCAACTGCCACCGGCGGCGGGCCGCCCTCGACCAACGGAACTTCGCCACCGATGACTGAGAACGCATTCACTGGAGACGTCACCGTCGGCGGCTCCGCACACGACGCGATCACCACCGAACAGTACCGTTTCGTCGAACGTTCCGGTGCCGTCGAACGGCACCGACTCGTCGAACCGTATCCGACGATCATCGCCTGCGAGGAGGTGGGCGCGTGAGCGAGTTCCAGCGATTCCTCGCCAAGCGGATCGGGATTTCGGTGGTGCTCACGCTGGTCGCCGTCTCGGTGATCTTCTTTACGCTCCGGTTGCTGCCGGGCAGTCCGTTCACGCAGCTGGTGGCGTCGGGCAACCTCACCGACCAGCAGATTCAGGAGATCATGCAGCTCTACGGGCTGAACAGGCCGCTCGGCGAGCAGTATCTCGCCTACCTCCGGAACCTGCTCACATTCCAGTTCGGCTTCTCGATCCGCCAGAGTCGGCCGGTCTGGGCCATCCTCGGGCCGAAGCTGCTCAACACGCTGGTGTTGCTCGTCCCGGCGCTGGTCTGTACTGCCTTCTTGAGTACGGCGCTCGGGATGGTCGCGGGCTGGAATCGCGGCTCGTGGCTCGAAACCGGCAGCATCGTTGCGACCACGTTCTTCCGGTCGACGCCGGTGTTCATCACCGCGCTCGGGTTCATCATCGTGTTCGCGTACACCTTCGATCTCGTGCCGGCGTTCGGGATGCGCGACATCACCGTCACCCCGAGCGGGATCGGGGCGTACTTCTCGCTCGATTTCCTCCATCACTACCTCCTCCCCTTTACTGTGGCGGTGCTCTACTACAGCGGCGACTTCTTGCTGCTCGCCCGCAACGGCATCGTCGAGCGGAAAGGCTCGGCGTTTCTCAAACTCCATCGCGCGAAGGGGCTCTCGGAGACCGAACAGCTCTGGCGTGCCGGCCGGAACTCGCTGCTGCCCGTGCTGACCTACTTCGCGCTCCGGCTCGGGATGGTGTTCCAGGGTCTCATCCTGCTCGAAGTGGTGTTCGGCTGGCCCGGGATCGGCCGCCAGCTCGTCACCTCGATCGCCCAGCAGGACTATCCCGTGGTGCAGGCCGCGGTGTTCCTGATGGCGCTCGCGGTCATCGTGATGAACCTCGTGGCCGACGTGCTCTCGGCGTACTTCGATCCCACGGTTTCGATGGGAGGTGGGAGCTGATGTCCGTCGAGTTCTCGCGGCCGACCGGCGACTGGCTGCGGACGAAAGTCGGTCAGGCCCGCGACCAGCTCCGGTTCATCGCCGAGGACCGCCCGGCGCTCGTGAGCATGGTGATCCTCGCGGGCTTTCTGTTTCTCGGCGTGTTCGGCCCGGTGATCGCTCCCCACGACCCGATTCGCTACAGCGTGCTCTCGGCGGAAGGGGTCATCATGCGGCTGCATCCGCCGACGCTTGCGGCCCCGTTCGGCACCACCGCCTACGGCAAGGACGTGCTGAGCCAGTTCCTTGCCGGAGCCCAGCCGACCCTGATCGTGGGGTTGTTCGGCGGGGTGGCGACCGGCGGGATCGGCTTCCTCGTCGGGCTGGTCAGCGGCTACTACGGCGGCTGGGTCGACGAGGTCCTGATGCGGCTCACCGACCTCACGTTCTCGCTGCCGTTCATGCCGATGGCGCTGCTGTTGCTCACCTTCATCCAGCCCAACATCTGGATCATCACGCTGATCGTCGCGGCGTTCCTCTGGAAGATGCCGGCCCGCGTCGTGCGTTCGGAGGTGCTTTCGGTCCGCGAGCGGACGTTCGTGAAGTCAGCCCGTGCGAGCGGCGCGAGTGACCTCCGGACGATGTTCGTCCACGTCGCACCGAACGTCCTGCCGATCGGGTTCCTCTACACGGCATACGGCGTCGCGTGGTCGATCGCGGCCCAGGCCAGCCTCGCGTTCCTCGGCTTTGGCGATCCCACGACGACGAGCTGGGGCCGGATGCTCAGGCAGCTGTTCGCCTCCGGAAGCATCCGGGTCGCGTGGTGGTGGGTGCTCCCGCCCGCACTCGGAATCGCCGCGGTCACGACATCGGTGTTCCTCGTCGGTCGTGCCTACGAGGAAGTCATCAACCCCGAGATCAACAACCAATGAGTCTGCTCGAAGTCGAAGATTTGACGGTCACGTACGGTACCGACGACGGTCGCGTTCACGCCGTCAACGGCATCTCCTTCGCGATCGAGGAGGGGATCAACTACGGCCTCGCCGGCGAGAGCGGGTCCGGGAAATCCACTGCCGCCGAGGCCGTCCTCGGCCTGCTGCCCGGCAACGGCCGGATCGACGCCGGGACGGTGCGGTTCAAGGGTGAGGACCTCCTGGAGCTGTCCACCGACGAGCGCCAGGACGTCCTCTGGGAGGAGATCGCGTACATCCCCCAGAGCGCGATGGACGCGCTCGATCCGTCGATGAGCTGTGGCGCGCAGATCCGCCAGGCGATCGACAAACACCGAAACGTCTCGACCACGAACGCGCGCGATCGGGTGCGCGAACTGTTCGAGATGGTCGGTCTCGATCCCGACCGGGCCGCCGACTACCCCCACGAGTTCTCCGGCGGGATGCGCCAGCGCGTCACCATCGCGATGGCGCTCGCGCTCGAACCCGACCTGATCGTGGCCGACGAGCCCACCACGGGCCTCGACGTCATCGTTCAGGACAAGATCGTCGACACCATCCTCGACATCCAGGAGCGCATCGACAGTTCGCTCCTGCTCATCACCCATGAGATCGGTGTCATCGCCGAGACCTGCGAGGAGCTCTCCCTGCTCTACGGCGGGAAGGTGATGGAACAGGGCAGCGTCGACAACGTCCTTCTGAACCCCACCAACCCGTACACGATGGGGCTGAAGAACTCCTTCCCCGAGGTCGACGAGCTCGGCGACGATCCGGTGGCGATCCCGGGCTCGCCGCCCGACCTCGGTCAGCCGCCCGAGGGCTGTGCGTTCGTCGATCGGTGTCCATTCGCCACCGAGGAGTGCGAGCGCACGCACCCGCCGCTGGTCGATCTCCCGAACCGCAACCACCGCTCGGCGTGCCACCACGTCGACAGAGCCGCACGGATGCGCAATGCGGCGGACGATCCCGAGACGTGGGGGATCGAGCCCGCCGACGACGAGCACGAGCAAGGAGATACGGCGGAGATCCTGCGCGTCGACGGCCTGGAGAAGTGGTACGGCACGTCCCAGCCGCTGCTCGATCAGCTCCGCGGCGAGGACCCGCCACAGGTGAAAGCCGTCGACGGCGTTTCCTTTTCGGTGCAGCGATCGGAGATCCTCGGCGTCGCCGGCGAGAGCGGCTGCGGGAAGTCGACGCTCGGCGAGACGATCTCACTGCTCGAAGACCCGACCGGTGGCGAGATCGTCTTCGACGGGCAGACCGCCGCGGAGTACAAAAACGGCGGGATGAAGGAGTTCCGGCGGAAGCTCCAGGTCGTCTTTCAGGACCCCTTCGACTCGCTCAACCCGCGTCAAACCGTCGGTCAGCTCGTGACCGAGCCGCTGACGATCCACGGCCTCGCCGAGGGACGGCGCGAGGAAGCCGCGAGCGAGACGCTCGAACGGGTCGGACTGACACCGGCCGACGCCTTCCTCGATCAGTACCCCCACGAGCTGTCGGGCGGCCAGCGCCAGCGCGTCGCGATCGCGCGGGCACTGGTGGTCGATCCCGACTTCCTCGTCTGTGACGAGCCCGCGTCGATGCTTGACGTCTCGCTCAAGGTCAACCTCCTCACGCTGCTGCGCGACCTCGCCGACGAGGACGACATCGGGATCATCTACATCTCACACGACCTCGCGAGCCTCGCCCAGGTCACCGACCGGCTCGCGATCATGTATCTCGGCCGGGTGGTCGAACTCGGGGCGACCGACGAGGTCGTTGCGAACCCGAACCATCCCTACAGCGCGGCGCTGCTCGCGGCCTCGCCCGAAAAGGATCCCTCGGCCGACCGCGATCGCGTGCTGCTCGACGGCGAGCCGCCGGATCCGGTCGATCTCCCCACTGGCTGTGTGTTCGCCCCGCGCTGCCCGAAGGTGAGCGAGGAGTGCTGGGAGGGCGAGCCGGCACTCGACGAGGCGGGCGGCGAGGGCCACACGGCGGCGTGTTACTTCCCGGTCGAGGATGCGCTCGACGCCGATTTCGAGGCGTCCGACGCACCCTCGGAGGAATCGTTTTCGGACTGACCGAGCAGCCGGTGGTTCGGGGCTGTCCTAGCTGGCGGCCCCGTCGTGGACCGCATCGAGGTCCTCGACCGTCGGCGCGTTGACGATCGTCACGGTGTTGCCCTCCTGGCGGATCGAGAACGCGTCGGCGAACGGCGATGCCTCCCTGACCTGCCAGACGTTGCCGGCGTCACCGGTCGGCTGGCCACCCCAGTGGGCGAGTAACTGCTCGTAGCCGGCCACGAACTCGCGGGCCTCGGCCGGCGAGTCCCACGCCAGTTTCCAGACGTAGCCTGTCCGGTTTCGCTGCTGGTAGACGAACATCTTGTCACCGTCCCAGCCGTTGGTGTAGTTGAGCCCGTAGTTGAAGGGATCGGTCTGGTTGACGCCGCCGATTCCGCCGTTGAGGAACTCGCGGGGCGAGACGGTCGAAGAGCGGTTGTAGTCGTCGTAAAGGGTGTACGCGAACATCGACGTGAGTCCCGATTGGCCGAGCACGGCGTAGTCGGGTCGGCCCGGACGGTCGAGTTCGACGCGCGACCACTCGTCGGCGCTCGTCTCGCTGATCGAGACGTTCGTTGGGGCGTCCTCGCCGTACTTCTCGGGGTGGATCACCTGCTCGGTGCTCGCAGGCAAGTCGTCGTAGAGTGCGTTCACAGCCTCCCAGCCGCCTTGCTGGTGGATGGCATCGACGAAGCCCGGGCCATCGGCGTACGGGAAGAAGCTGAGGATGTACACGCCGAGGTGGAGACTGCTGCCGGCGCTCCCGCTTCCGCTGGTGCCGTTGTCAGCACTCTCCGAGTCGAAATCGAGGCAGCTCCACTCCTCACCACACCGGTCGTCGTACTGGCGCTGGACGTAGTTGGCATCGCCCTCGACGAGCCCGTTTCGGCTGTTGTACGCCTCTCGAGTCCCCGGATTGCTCGACGTGAGATCGAACTGCTGGTCCTGGAGCGCGTGCACCAGCTCGTGGGCGAGCGTCGAGCGGTTGAGTCGCGGTGTCTCGGACGACGAGACCACCACGATGGAGTCCTGCGTCGGGCTGTAGTACCCGAGGACGTTCTGACCGCGGTTCGACTGCTGGACTGCGAGCGAGTTCTCGTCCTCGCCGATCAGGAACAGTCCCTCGAACTTCGTGTTGTCGAACGTCCGAAACGCCGGTGCGGCGTCGCCGCTGACTCCGCTGCTCGGTCGCTGCTGGAACTCCTCGCGCGAGATCACCTCGACCGGCACCGTCTGGTTGAACTCGAGCTGTCGGATCCGTTCCAACCGGGCCATCGTGCGGTTGACGACCGCCCGTCGCTCGGTCACGTTGAGACCGTCCTCACCGGCGACCGGTACCGACTCGTTGTACCAGTAGCCACCCTCCCACCCGAGTACGTCCTCGGACGGATCGGCGAGGCTCCGTACCGCCTGTTGACTGCTCTCGGTGGACGAGTCGGCACCGGTCGACCCGTCGGTTTCGCTGGCCGTTCCGGCCGCGGCGTCGGTCGCCGGCGTGGTGGTCGCCTCATCGGACGTGGGTGACGCTTCCGGTGCGGTGTCGTTGCCGGCCGATCCGTTGCCGGCGGTGAAGGGCACGCTACAGCCGGCGAGAACCACGAAGACGGCGAACAACAGGGCGGCGAGCTGTCGCATATTCGGGTGACGGAGGCGACGGACAAAAAGGACCCGACCGGAGAAACTGACTTCCGGAAACCGGCCTTGCATTACGCATGGAGTTCGATCCCGACCGAACCGCCGTCGTAGTGGTCGACATGCAAAACGGGTTTTGTCATCCCGAGGGCAGCCTCTACGCTCCGGGGAGCGAGGAGGTCGTCGATCCGATCGCGGACCTGCTCGACGACGCCCGCGACGCCGGCGCGAGTGTCATCTTCACGCGGGACGTCCACCCGCCCGAGCAGTTCGAGGACACCCACTACTACGACGAGTTCGACCGCTGGGGCGAGCACGTCGTCGAGGGGTCGTGGGAGACCGAGATCGCCGATGGGCTCGACGTTTCCCCCGGGGATCACGTGGTCGAGAAACACACCTACGACGCCTTCTACGAGACCGAGCTGGAGGGGTGGCTCGACGCCCACGGGATCGACGATCTCGTGATCTGTGGGACGCTCGCCAACGTCTGCGTACTTCACACAGCCGGCAGCGCCGGCCTTCGGGATTTCCGTCCGGTGCTCGTCGACGATGCGATCGGGTATATCGAGGAGGATCACCACGAGTACGCGCTCGATCACGCCGACTGGCTGTTCGGCGAGGTCACGGAGCGCACCGACATCACGTTCGGATAGAAGAGCACTCCCGGTCGAACACCACACGTGGACGTGAATCAGCCCCGGAACAGCCGATAGGCACCCTGCCCCGTGGCGACCGGCTTCATCTCACCGTCGGGAGCCTCGCTCTCGACCGTCACCGTTGAAACACCGACGGTCGATCCCGCACGGATCACGTCGGCAGTCGCGATGAGATCGCCGCCGGCCGGTCGGAGGTAGTTCACGTTGAGGTTGATGGTCGCGACACCGTCGCTCATCGGGTCGTCGAGAGCGGGCCGGAGCGCGATCCCACCGGCAGTGTCGATCAGCGTCGCAGCGATCCCGCCGTGGATGTCCGAAGTCGCGTCGTCGTCGCCGTTCGGTCGCGTGTTCGTGAGCTTCTCGTCGAAGGGGATCGTCATCACGAGCCGATCGTGTTCCATCGATTCGACCTGTGTCCCGAGCCACGACAGGTAGCCGTGGTCGTCGATGTACGCCTGCAGGAAGGCGGCCGCGTCGTCCGTCTCGTCGATCATGGAGCCACCGCGAGCGCCAGCGGTTAGTAGCCACCGGTGCGTGAGACGTCACGGCAGGCAACAGCGTGAGGATGGAGCGGCCACAACGACCGTCGTGACCGACGATCCCGAATACGACCTCGATTTTCGCGCTCACCCTGAAAAATACGAGATCGGTCGGGGTGAGGAAGGAGTGTTCAAGATCGAACCCTACAAGAGCGAACTCCTCCCGTTGTGGGGGTACACGGACCGCGAGACCGCGGACGAGTCGGGCGAGGCCATCTACGAGCGGTATCTGGAATACCGGGCGGCTGGCGAGTTCCCGGGGATGGACATGGCGCGGAAGTACCTCCAGATGGGCTACACCCGATCGATGCGCTACGCTCGGTATCCCGGCGGCCAGAAGTACGCTGACGGCGAGGAACGCGAGCCCGAACACTGGGCCGACCACGACAAGCGCGAGGCCGCGCTCGTCTACGAGGTCTGGTGGAACCGAGTCGAGAACGACGACGAGTACCAACGGCTGGAGGCACAGCATCGAGAACGCGACTGACTCGGTATTGTCGAGAGCGACGTGACGCTGGTCAGAATCTACCTCTTATCGCGACAAACCGATGAGAAACTAGTGTGTGGTCCGGAACGCCCGCACTCACCCGAAACAACTGAGAACCGCAGGCCACACCCTCCCCAGCCGATTCGCTCGTTCGTTTCACTCACTCGCTCATCCCTCGCACGAGTCGCGCGTCTTCGACGCGCTCCCGCGCGCCAACCGTAACCGCTCAGCACCGCAGCCGCATCCGTCGTCAGTCTCAGAACAGCGCTTCGGACTCGTCGAGGATGCGTGCAGGGCCACCGACTTCCCAGACGCGGGTGTCGACGCCGCAGTCGGCCACACGCTTCTCGACGCGCTCGACGTACTCGGCGGTGGTGTTGACGTAGACGCTCGCGCCCGTGTCGGTCGAGAAGTAGACTGGAACACCCGATTCCCGGAGGTCGCGGACCGCGGCGAAGATTTCGAGGGTTGCAGGCCGCCAGTAGACCCAGCCCGCGGGGCCGGTCATTGTGGTCGCGGCGAGCGAGAGCGAGTCGTGTTCGGCGAGTTCGAAGGTGCGGTCGAAATCGCTCTCACGGAGCGCGTCGCGCATCTCCGCGAGTTGGCCGTGGACGTGGGCGAGCCGTGCCTCGAACATGTGGCTCTCGGCGGCCTCACGGTGGGCTTCTTCGGTCTCCTTGTACGCGGGCACGAGCGCCGCCACGATACGGAGATCGTCTTCGAGGTCGCTCTCGATCCGCTCGGATCGACAGTCGATGTCGTTGCGTCCCGTATGCAGATCCGAGAACCCGCCCGTGACCGCTCGCGCCGACGACGCCGACCCGCGCCGCGCGACCGTCGAAACTTCGGGCAGGGTGAGATCGAGGCCCGCCGCCGTCGTCAGGGCCATCGCCGCCGCCGCGAAGCCCGACGACGACGAGCCAAAGCCCACGTTCGTCGGGAAATCACTCTCACTCTCGAAGCGCACGGGGGCTTCGACATCTGCGAGTTCACGCACGCGCGAGACGACGCTCTCGATGCGCTCGCGGCCCCGTCCCTCCACGGTCTCGCCGTCGACGACGTACCGATCCTCGTCGAGCGACTCGTCGAACTCGACGGTGGTGGTAGTGTTGCTCGGGGCGGTGCAGACGCTGATCGAGTCGTGGTACGGCAGTCGTAGCTCTTGGTCGACCATCCCGTGGTACTTGACGAGTCCCTGAATCGGGTGGGCGCGCGCGGTGGCTTTCATACCTGCGAAGCGGCCGACACGCGAATAAACGTCCCGAAACGGTGCGCTCCACTGGTGGTGCTGCCGGTGGGACACCCCTTGCTTTTGGTTGCGGTGGCGCGCGGGAGCAGTGCGGGACCGAAGGTCCCGCAGACCGTGCGAACGGGTGCTTCGCGCCCGTGAGCAGACGCCAGAGGCGCGACTCGTGCGAGGTCTGCGCGAGCGGTGCGAGGCGCGACCGGAGGGAGCGCCTCGATGCGAATAGCGCGAGACCTTCGGTCTCGCGAACCGTTCGAGCGGGCCTTCGGCCCGCGAGAAGACGGCGAACGGAGTGAGCCGTGAGCGCAGCGAGTGCAGGCTCGTCAGAGCGAAGCTCTGACGGCGGATGACCGAGAGAGCGAACGAAGTGAGCGATCGAGGGAGTCGGTTGGGGAGGCGTGTGGACGTTGTGGTACGATAGCGGAGCGGTGGCGGTTTCTCATATACGCCGGCACTCGCGGTTCGTTGTTTGTTTCGACCGCATCAAACCGGCGTGAACGATCGGCGGAATACCGGGTGGCTCAACGCTTTTCTCCCGGGCCGACGATTCGACAGCATGACCTCCGCGAACCCGATCGAATCGGCCGCAATCGTGCTCTACGAGGGGTTCGACGAACTCGACGCGATCGGCCCGTACGAGGTGTTCCAAAACGCCGCCGAAGCAGGGGCCGATCTCGACGTTGCACTCTGCACGCTCGAACCCGCAGACAGGGTGACGGCGAGTCACGGTCTCGTCATCGAACCCGACGCTGCGTTCGACGATCTCGCCGCCGACCCCGATCTCGTCGTGGTTCCCGGTGGCGGGTGGAACGATGGAGCCGAGCACGGCGCGCGGGCCGAAGTCGAACGTGGTGGGCTTCCGGACGCGATCGCGGAACGATATCGCAACGGCGCGGCTGTCGCGTCGGTCTGCACCGGCGGGATGATCCTCGCTGCGGCCGGTGTCCTCGACGGCCGGCCAGCGACCACCCACCACGGGGCGATCGACGATCTCTACGAGACGGCGGCAGAAGTGATCGATGCGAGGGTCGTCGACGATGACGACGTGCTCACCGCCGGTGGCGTCACCTCAGGGATCGATCTCGCGCTGTGGCTCGTCGAACGGGATCTGGGTACTGACACCGCCGATACGGTCGCCCGCGAGATGGAGTACGAACGCCGCGGTGAGGTGTATCGAGCCGACTAACTCCTTCCGGGTGGGACGTCGACGGAACCGAACGTCTCAAACCACACTCGGTCGGATGCCTCGGCATGGGAACCCCGCTCGATTCGCGTGAGGCACAGGCCGCCGAGGTCATCGACCGCCTCGCAACCGAGTACCCCGACACGACGATTTCGCTTGACTTCTCCACCCGGTTCGAACTCCTCGTTGCGGTGATCCTCTCGGCACAGTGTACCGACGAGCGGGTGAACGAGACGACTGCCGACCTGTTCGAAACCTATTCATCGCCGGAAGCGTTCGCGAACGCACCCCAGGAAGAACTCGCCGAAGCCCTGAACTCGATTACCTACTACAACAACAAAGCGAGCTACATCCGCGAATCAGCCCAGATCGTTGTCGACGAGCACGATGGCGAAGTTCCGGACACGATGACCGAACTCACCGACCTCCCCGGTGTGGGGCGAAAGACCGCGAACGTCGTGCTCCAGCACGGTCACGATGTCGTCGAAGGAATCGTCGTCGACACCCACGTCCAGCGGATCACCCGGCGGCTCGGGCTCACCGACGAGAAACGTCCCGAGAAGATCGAGACCGATCTGATGGCGTTCGTGCCCGAGGATCGCTGGCAGGCGTTCACGCACCTGTTCATCAGTCACGGTCGGGCGACCTGCACCGCGCGAAACCCCGACTGTGCCGACTGCACGCTCGAAGACATCTGTCCGTCATCGAAAGCCGATTCGGCCGTCGATCTCGCCAGCGGCGAGGCGTGGTGAACGACGGCCACCGATCGATCGTTTGTTTCGAACGATTGCGTGCCGTTTCGACCGAAAACGGATGAACGGCCGGCGGGGGTTTTTGCGGAGTATCCCGAAGCGATGGATGCAGCCAGTCCCGGGCTGCACTGCTGCGCGTGGCATCAGCCGATCGGTCCGGACCGGGACCGATCGGTTTTCACTCGACGAGACTCGATTCAGAACAGATAGCGGAGCGCGTACCTGGCCATCCCCACGATGTACGCCAGCAGCCAGAAGATCACGTAGCCGAACACGCCGATCCGGAGCCGGCTCCGCCAGTGATCCATCCGATCGGAGCCGATTTCGTCGAGCAGCACGTCCTCGTTGTAGTCGTGATAGAGGTTGTGCTCGCGCTTCGCGCGAAATATCCTGACGATCCCCGTGAAGCCAAACGCGAGCATTGCGTACGCCTGTAATCCCAAGATGGCGTGGAGCGCCGACGCACCACCCAACTGCTGGAACAGACGGGGCAACATCCACACCAGCAGGGGGATCGTCGTGAGCGCGAGGCCGGTGACGATGAACTTGAGATGGTAGGTCAGCACGCCCCACGTCACCTTCTCGGTGTCGATCATGATCCACGCACCGTAGAGAAAGCAGGGAAAGCTCGCCGTGACCAGCACCGCGACGATCGTCGCCACCGTCGCGTCGGCCAGCCCGAACATGGGAGAACTCGCCGCCGTGGGCGCTAAAGGTTGCCGAAACCCGCTCACGGGCGGTCGGAAAGCCTAACCCGGCCCGTGGCGTAGGTTGGGTGATGGCCGATCCTCGATCCTCGTCGTCGAGCGACGACGGGACCGCGGATGCGAGCGACCGCCCGGCGGACCGAGCCGAGGCTTCGGACGACGAGACGGCCGAACTCCGCCGACAGGTCGAGGAAACCTACGACTTCGAGGAGTTCGGGCCGCGGGACATGGCCGAGATGAGTCCCGAGGAGTGGGACGCCGCCTTCGACGAAGAGGCATGGATCACGGGCACGGAGCTCCTCGATCGCGTCGAGTCCGATCTGCTGAGTCGGGTTGCCGACCGGGAAGTGTTCGCCCGGATCGAGCGCGTCGACGATGGATTGCTCGCATACTCCGACGAGGGGTACGCCCACGTCGCGCCCGACGGCAGCGTCGAGGGCCGGGGAACCGTGCTGCGTGACGTCAAACCCACGGTCGCGCTCTGCTCGATGGACGACTACGACGTACCGAAGCCGCCCGACGGCGACCCGCTTCCCGATCCCGCGACGGTGCCGGAGGGGGGCGGCGAACTCGGTAACTGGATGCTACAAACCGTGGCCGCCGCCCAGCTCCTCGTCGGTCTCGGGTTGATCGGGGCGTATCTCGTGCTCTCGAGTGTCAGTACGATCGCCGCGCCCGTGCTCGGCCTGCTGTTCGTGGTGTTTTCGCTGCTGCTCTTCCTCCAAGTAGCGAACGCCCGGCTCTCGGACAAGTTCCGGGCGGAGGAGTACCGCGACCGGCTGCGTGCGGTCGGCGTCGGCTCGGGCGAGCGTCCCGATGTCCTGCCGGAGAAATACCGTGACGCTGACGGCGGACAGCCGGCCGGTGCGATCGCCGACACCGAGGCCGACGAGGAACGTTCACAGGGGGCCGACGGACGCGACGCCGAGGACTCCCGCCCGTCGGCATAGTGGCCACGGGCCCCGCATTCGGTGGACTTATGCGAAGCCAGACCCGAGTGCGGACACACATGAACAGGCGGGATTTTCTGCTGGCGACAAGTGTCGCGGCCGGCGGCACAGCCGCCAGCGGGGCGGCCGCCGCACAGCAGGGCAACGCCTCCGGTGGCAGCAACGAAACCGGGGGCGGCAACGCCACTGGCGGCAATCAAAGCGCCGGTGGGAATCAGAGCAGCGGTAACGCGACCGGTGGCAACGCAACCGGTGGAAACCAGAGCGCGGGCGGTGGCGGTGGTGGTGGCGGCACGACGACGACAGTACAGGTCGGTACCGGCTCGGGAACCTCCTTCGGTCCCGAGGAAGTCACCATCGCACCCGGTGGCACCGTCGTCTGGGAGTGGACCGGCGAGGGCGGCGCACACAACGTCGTCGCCGAGGACGAATCGTTCAACAGCGGGAGCCCGGAGGAAGGCAGCGGCATTACCTTCCAGCACACCTTTCAGGAAACCGGTGAGTTCCCTTATTACTGTGCACCCCACGAGGCCGTTGGGATGGTTGGCACCGTCATCGTGCAGGAAGGTGGCGCGAGCAGTGGCGGCGGTGGCGGCGAGGAGGAAGTCGATCCTGAGGAGATGGGCGTGGCGTTTCAAGCACACTTCGTCGGGATTGCCACTCTCCTGATGATGGTGATGTCGTTGATCTACACGTTCTTCGCCGTGAAATACGGTGAATCGCCGAACGCGAATGGAGGGAACAACTGATGAGTTCCTCCGGGAGCACGTACGGCGACATCCACCGGTACGAGCCGGCCCGCGAGAGTACCGCGGCCGCGATCGCGATCGTCCTCCTGACGGTGGTCGAGGTGGTGTTCGTTGGACTGTTCGCCTACGGCCTCGTCAGTGGATGGGGGACCGACGAACTCGGCAACATGTATCTCGGCGCGGCGCTCGCGATCGTGTTCGTGGATCTCGCCTTCATTCTCTCGCTCTACCGCAAGGAGTTCCTGCCGGACGTGATGATCGTCAAAAAACGCCGCCGGAAGTGGGAGGACCTCTACATTCGCGAGGAACAGCAGACGGGGACGAGCGCCACCGACGGCGCGTGGGACTCCGTGAAACGTGCAGTCTACCCCTACTACAAGCGATAAACCATGCCAGAAAACGAAGACCGATATCCAGCCGAGTCCGGACGAAGACGGTTCGTGAAGGGTGTCGTCGGTGCCTCAGCGCTCGGCGCGACCGGGATCTCGACCGCGCTCGCGACCAATCTCACCACCACCTCCTCAGGGGCCGGTGGCGGGGCGATCCAGTACTACGGCATCGAGAACACCGACGGGCCGGCTCCGCGTGGGTTGCCACAGATCCCCGTCGAGATCGACGACGAAGGCAATCTCAAAGGGATCTGGCCCGAAGTGAAGACGGAGACGGTCAACAACGAGGAGGTCCAGATCGCGGAGATGCAGCTCGGTGGCACCACCTACTCCAGCGAGTGGTTCCAGTACTGTGGCGTCCAGACCTACCCGGGTGTTCGGCCCGACACCGATCAGAGCAACTTCTTTCGGTCCGCCTCCTCGTCGAGCTACGATTGGCAGAGCGACATCGAAACCGGGGCACAGCTCACCGTTAGTGACTTCGACGACTACGAGACGTGGGGCAACGACATCGGCGAGAGCGGGATCGGCAAACCGGCACAGGCGACGTGGCGCTCGCAGGACCTTCCACCGCAGGAGACGATCCCGATTCAGGTCCTCAGAAGCACACGGATCGAAGAGATGGCGAAATCCGCCAGCGACCCGGCGGTTCGGGAGTGGCTGCAAGCCAGCACCGACCAGGGATTCATCGCGTGGCTCAACAAGTGTACCCACTTCTGTTGTGTCCCAGGGTTCAAGGAAACCGCCGAGTTCGGCGCGGCGAACTCGGTGTACTGTCCGTGCCACCAGTCGGTGTACGATCCGTTCAGCATCGTTCAGCGGCAGTTTACGTCGCTGCCGCGGCCCGAAGACACCGGGAGCAGCGAGTCCAGCTCCGGCGGTGGTGAGTGATCGATGAGTCTCGAACGTAGCGACGACCACGATCACGAAGGGTGGATGGAGCGAAAGGATCTCACGCCGATCGAGTCGACGTATCTCACCGTTCTGCTCTGGCTCGACAAGCGGTTGCGGCTGGTCGACTACCTCGAAGTCCTGGAGAACCTCTACTACAAGGTCAACCTCCAGATGCCGAAAAGCCACACCGAGCAGTACAACCTCGACAACAAGTTCTGGTACTGGTATCCGCTCTACGCGCTCGGGAGTTTCTCGACGATCGCGTACGTCGTCGCCGCCATCTCGGGCGCGCTGCTCGGCTTCTATTACTCGCCGGCAGCGGCGTCGGGGGCCTGTACCATCGACGGCGCATCGGTGGCGTACTGTTCGCTCACCGCGATCATGACCGACATCAACTTCGGGTTCATGCTCCGGTCGATTCACCGGTGGGCGGCGCAGGTGATGACCGCCGCCGTGTTCCTCCACATGCTCCGGGTCTACTTCACCGGCGCGTACAAGGAGCCCCGCGAGCTCAACTGGATCCTCGGCATCGTGCTCATCTCGCTCACGATGGTGTTCGGCTACACCGGCTACCTGCTGACCTGGGACCAGCTCGCGTACTGGGCGGGCCAGATCGGCGTCGAGATGAGCCTCTCGATCCCGCTGATCGGCGAGTGGGTCGCTCAGCTCATCTTCGGCGGGTTCTCGCTCGGTCAGGCAACCCTGATGCGGATGTATATCCTCCACGTGTTCTTCCTGCCGTTCGTGGTGACGGCGCTCATTGCCGTGCACATCGGCATCGTCTGGATGCAGGGCATCGCGGAACCCCACTAAGACAATGACCCGAGACAACGCCACCGACACGGACGAATCGAACGGGACCGACACGGGCGAGGGCGTCGCCGCCGACGGTACCGGCATCGTCGCGCCCGACGACGAGACCCCGACGTGGAGCGAGCGCAAGGAGCGTACCCAGGGGCTCTCACGGCTGACCTACGAGTACTTCGAACGGTCGCGCCGCGAGGACCAGGACCTCCGTACGGAGTCGAGCTACGTCGAGCGCGACGTGCTCGCGTTCCCGACGTGGCCCCACGAGATGGTCCGCAACCTCGCGCTGACGAGTTTCTTCGTCGGTCTGATCATCTTCCTCGCGGCGACGCTGCCGCCACACCTCGGCGCGCCCGCGAACCCGAGCCAGACGCCCGCGATCATCCTGCCGGACTGGTATCTCTACTGGTCGTTCGGCCTGCTGAAACTCGGGCCGTTGAACCCCGACCTCGCCGTCCTCGGTGGGAGTAAGCTCCTCCAGGACTCCACGTACGGCGTGCTCGCCAACCTCGTGGTGGTCGGGTTCATCGCGATCGTTCCCTTCCTCAACAAGGGGAGCGCGCGCCGGCCGGTCGAACAGCCGTTCTGGTCGGCCGTCGGCGTGTTCGGCGTGGTGTTCGCTGCGATGATCAGCACGCTGGCGATCAAGAACCTCGTGCCGGCGTGGATCGACACCAAGCTCCTGTTCGATCTGACCTTCCTCCTGCCGTTCGTGGCGGGGTTCATCACCTACGGCATCCTCCGGGCGATGCGTGAGGGGTACATGTTCGACCTGAACCGGCGGTACTACCGGCTCCGGCCGCCGCGGTAGCGTCGTGGGTTCAGACACCGGTTCCGGTTCCGAGGCCGACGGCAGCGACGGCGGGAACAGGGGCCGCGAGATCGTCGTCCCGCTGCGGACCTACAAGGCGGTCACGGTGTTCTCGACGCTGGTCGCAATCGTCTGCGTGCTGCTCGGGTTCGCCTTTCTCGACGCTGCCACTGCCGAGGCTGGCCCACTGCCGGTGTTGTTCGATCTGCTGCCATCGGTCGGACTCCCGGTCGGCTCGGACGTGGTCTCGCTCGTGCTCGTTCTGATCGGACTCGCACTCATCGGGCTCGGTGCCGGGGTGTACGTGCTCGGGACCCGCTTTCGCACCACGGGGATGCGGAACGCTCAAGACGACAGCGACGAACCCTCAGGCAATGAGTGACGAATTCGCCAAGGGGCTGGCGATGCTCACCGGCGGGCTGCTCGGCTGGATGGTGCTCTCGGGCTGGTACACCACCGAGAGCTTCGAGTCGACGAACCAGCTCATCGCCGAGCCACCGTCCGGCCTCGAGCTGTTCGGGACGCTTTCGCTCACCCTGCGGGAAGCCCTGTTCTGGTTCGCCATCGTCGGCGCGCTCGTCTTCTGGGTCCTCATCCCAGCGGGCCGCCAAGCGCGCATCGCGTGGAACGAACGCCAGTCGAGCTAACCTGCGTTTCGCGACCGACTTTCGACTCGAACTCCTTCCTTTTGAGCGACGGATGACCGCTGAACTGGCAGCGGCGGTGCGGGCCTGGCGTCTCGACGAATGCCAGAGCACGCTTTGCGTGCTCCGAACTCTCGTTCACTTCAGTTCACGAGAACGAAGTGAGTCAAGGCTCAGGAGAGCGAGGCTCTCCTGGCGGATGAAGGGCGAGCGAGTGAAACGAGTGAGGGCTTCGGCGGTGCTGTACGAAGCGGTTGCGGAAAGCGCCAGCAGTTCTACCGCTCGCTTCGCTCACGGAGACAGGTCTTTGCAGGGGATTCGAGGGAGCGAGCGAAGCGGGTGACCGAGAACCTCCTGTAAAAAGTAGGTGCTTAGTAGAACTCGCGGACGAGGTCGGTCGCGTCCTCGGGTGCGCCGTCCGGAATGTCGGCCATGTTCTCGTCGAGCCCGTGGCGCTCGTTGTACGGCACGGACTCCTCGTCCTGATAGATGACGCCCTGATACTCGGTGTCGTCGTCCATGATCTTCGCTTCGGCGGCGTCGCGATCGGTCGGGTCGTGGTCTTCCTCGTCGAGGTCGACGATCGTATCCCGGAAGTAGTCGTAGGTGTCGACGTCGTTGAACGTCACGCACGGGCTGTAGACGTTCACGAACCCGAACCCGTCGTGTTCGACCGCCTGCTGGACGATCTCGGTGTGGCGCTGGGCGTCCGACGAGAACGACTGGGCGATGAAGCTGCCGTCGGCGGCGAGCGCGAGTGCGAGCGGGTTGACCGGTGCCTGTTTCGGCCCGTCGGGCGTCGTCGCCGTCTCGAAGTCCTCGCGCGATGTCGGCGAGGCCTGCCCCTTCGTGAGGCCGTAGATGCGGTTGTCCATCACGACGTAGGTCATGTCCATGTTCCGCCGGACCGCGTGGACGAAGTGGCCCGCGCCGATGGAGTAGCCGTCGCCGTCGCCGCCCGAGACCATCACTTCGAGGTCGGGGTTCGCGCTCTTGACACCGATGCCAACCGGGAGTGCACGGCCGTGGACGCCGTGGAGCGCGTAGCTGTGCATGTACGTGCCGATCTTGCCCGAGCAGCCGATACCCGCCACCACGAACGTGTTGTCGGGATCGTTGCCGGTGTTGGCGAGCGCCTTCATCATCCCGTTCATCGTCCCGAAGTCGCCGCAGCCGGGACACCACGTGGGCTGCTTGTCGGACTTGAAGTCGGTGAATCTGACGTCTGAACTCATGTGGGGACCTCCTGGGCCGCGTCGAGTTTCTCGGTGATCCGCTCGGCCAGTTCGTCGGCCTTGAACCGCACGCCGTTGTACTTGTTTATCCGCTTGACCCGGGTAAGCGTGTCGCCTTCGACCACGTCGGCGAACTGCCCGGTCGCGTTGCACTCCACCACGATGACCTCGTCGGCGGCCTCGATCTCCTCGGTGAGGTCGGGCCGCGGGAACATGTACGGCACCGAAAGGAAGCGAATGTCGATGTCGGCCTCGTCGAGGAAGCCGATCGCCTCACGCATCGCGCCCTCGTTCGATCCCCACGAGAGCACGAGCGTGTCGGCATCGCTGTCGCCGAACTCGCGGTAGTCCCAGTCCTCCTCGTCCTTGGCGGTCTCGACTTTCTGGTTGCGTTTGTCGACCTGTTCGATCCGAACCTCCTGCTCCTCGGTTCGGCGGCCGAGCTCGTCGTGTTCGAGTCCGGTCGTCATGTGTGCCCCACCCGATGTTCCGGGCAACGTGCGCGGGCTGATACCGTCCGCGGCCGGGAAGTGAGGTTGGAACCGATCGCTGTCGTCGAGCCACGAATCGATCTCGTTCTCGTCGACGAGCTTGCCACGATCGATCTCGACACTGTCCATGTCGAACTCCTCGGGCTCGAACGTCTGTTCGGAGACCGCGAGCGCGAGATCGCCCACCAGGTAGACCGGGGTCTGGTACTTCTCGGCGAGATTGAACGCTTCGATCGTCTTGTGGAAACACTCCGACACCGTTGTCGGTGCGACCACGAACCGCGGAATCTCACCGTGACCGCCGTACAGGAGCATGTCGAGGTCGCCCTGCTCCTGTTTCGTGGGCATCCCGGTCGAAGGACCTGACCGCATCACGTCACAGATCACGAGCGGCGTCTCGCTGGTGGCGACGAGACCGAACGTTTCCGCCATCAGGTCGATCCCTGGGCCACTGGTCGCGGTCATCGAGCGCGCGCCCGCCCGCGCCGCGCCGAGCGCCATGTTGATGGCGGCGAGTTCGTCCTCGGCCTGCATCACGTGGCCGCCGTAGCGTTCGAGCCGGCCTTTCAGGTACTCCATCACGTCGGTCGCGGGGGTGATGGGGTAGCCCGAGTAGAACCGACAGCCCGCGGCGATCGCGCCCATACCGATTGCCTCGTCGCCGTTCAGCAGGACGTAGTCGTTGTCGGTGGTCTCGATGTCGTAGTCGAACTCGTCGTGGTCGAGCTCCTCGACGACGTGTTCCTCGCCGAACCGGGCAGCCTGGCGGTTGTTCTCGACGATCGACTCGCCTTTGTCGCCGAAGCGCTTTTCGAGCGCCTCGTCGAGGTTCTCGATCGGGAAGTTCGCGACCTCGCAGGCGGCCCCGAGCGCGACGATGTTCTGCATGAGCGCACCGCCGGCCTCCTCGGCGAGGCGTTTCAGCGGAACGGGGAGCCCGATCATTCCTTCGGGAGCCTCGAAGTCCTCCATCATCGTCCGCTCGCCGTCGTAGATGATGACCGAGCCCTCGTGGAGTTCGTCCATGTTCTCCTCGACCGTGCGCTGGGTCAGTGCGATCAGGATGTCGAGTCGATCGACGACCGACTCGACGCGCTCGGTCGAACTCCGGACCTTGTAGGCGGTGTATCCTCCGCGGATCCGCGAGGCGAAGTCCTTGGAGGTGAAGACGTGTCGGCCCGCCCGCGAGAGCGCCTGCGCGAAGATCTTCCCCGTGGAGTTGATCCCGTCGCCGGCCTCCCCACCGATGGCCCAGTTCAAATCGTCTGGCATGTGCTGGGTCCGGGTATGCTATCTGCGGACGAAAAGGCTTCGGAACGACCGTCAACATTGTCGACGACAGCGTATCCGTATTCGCTTGCGAGTACCTGATTCCAGCCGATCGGTTTCGTCACAGCCCCCGATACGACTCCTCTCAGCGGATGTATCGAAGTCCCTTTGGCAGGCCCACACCCAGCGTCGGCATGGAAGCGACACGAACTCGCGTGCGCGACAACCGGGTGGTCGGACCGGAAACCATCGCGCTCGATCTCGCGACGCCCGACGGGTTCGACGCCCGGCCCGGCCAGTTCGTCAAGCTCTCGCTCGATGTCGACGGCGAACGTCGCTCGCGGTTTTACACGCTCTCTTCACCCACGGTGGATGATACGTTCGAAGTCACCGTCGGTGTCGACCCCGACGGCGAGGTCGCCCCCTACCTCGCGGAGCTCGAAACCGGCGATTCGGTGACGATGGCGGGCCCGTTCGGCAGCGCACACTACGAGGACGAATCTCGGACGACGATCCTCGCGGGCGGTCCGGGGGTCGGACCCGCGATCGGGATCGCCGAACGCACCCTCGACGATGGCGGCGAGACAGCGGTGGTCTACCGCGACGACGATCCCGTCCACGAGGACCGACTCGACGCGCTCCGCGAGGCCGGTGCGACCGTCCACATCGTCGGTTCGGATGTTGATCTGACCGATCCAACGGCGGACGCACTCGCCGGTGACGCCGACGAACAGGTGTTCGTCTACGGGTTCGCTGATTTCCTCGACGCCGCGACTGACGCGCTCGCGGCCGCCGGCGGCGACCCCGACAGGGCAAAGATCGAGAACTTCGGTTAAACGTTTTTACTGCGGGGGATCGTGCTCGCTCCGCTCGCGCTCAACCCCTTGCAAAAACGTTTATCAAAAACCCCCGCTCGCTCACTTCGTTCGCTCGCGGTAGGGCTGTTGGCGCTCTCCGCAACCGCCACCGCACAGCACCGCCCGAGCCCTCAACGCGCGCTCGCTTCGCTCGCTCGCGCGTTTCGCCCTCGATCCGCCAGGAGAGCGACGCTCTCCTGAGCCTGCGGTCGCTCCGCGACCGCAGACGCCAGGACCGCACCGTCACCGCCCTGACCGACCACCGCGAAAATAAGCTCCCGACGGATAGATGGCGCACGCGCCCGAGTGTCGATCATGAGCCGACATCGGCCCGGATCGACGGCGACCCGCCGACGATACCTCGCGCTCGCGGCTACGATCGGCGGGTCACTCGCCGGCTGTCTCGGCGGTGACGGCGGCAGCGACAGCGAAGAGACCGGGACGATGGATACGGAGAAATCGGGTTCGGCTGCTGCCGACGAGACCACTACGGACGCCGCCGCGGCAATCGAATCGGCGACGCCAGGGACGACCACGGGCGGCGAGCTCGATCTTCGCGAGGCGAACGTCGTCGGTGTCGAGATCGACTCTACCGACGGTGGCTATCGTTTCGACGTGACGCTCTATCACGATGACGGCGGCGAGGACGGCTACGCGAACTGGTGGCAGGTCGAGACGCTTGATGGGGAGCGACTCGGTCGGCGCGACCTCCTCCATCCACACGGCACCACGCGATTCACGCGCTCGGAAACCATCGAGGTACCGGACGGAACGGAACGCGTCGTCGTCCGCGGCCACGACCAGACCCACGGCTATGGCGGCCAGACGATGCTCGTGACGCTCGAAACCGGCACGAGCGAGATCGTTCGGCAGGGCTCCGAGCCCCGGTTGTTCGATGGCAGCGGCTCCGGAGCAGCAACCACGACCAGCGACGGATGACAGGATGTCACGAATAACGACGGAAGACGACGCCCGTGCAGCGATCGCGGCCGAACGCGAGCGCCTGCGCGAACGGTTCGGCACGTTCGAGGCCACGGAGGCGTGTGTCGAGAACGACCCCGCGTTCTACGAACACGGTCTCGATCTCGTTCACGAGACTGGGATGCTCGCCGATGCTGGCGCGCTGGTCCGCGATTCGCGCGATCGTGTCCTGCTCGTTCGCCATCCCGACGCCCCTGAACTGTGGGGCACGCCAGGCGGCGGCTACGAGGCGGCCGACGATTCGCTCGCCGCGACGGCGGTCCGCGAGGTTCGCGAGGAGACCGGCGTCCGCTGTGCGCTGACGGACGTGCTCGCCGTCCGCATCAAAACCATCGAGCACAGCGAGGAGCCGCGGTCGTACCCGATGCTGACGGCCGAGTTCGCGGCCCACAGCAGCGACGAAGACTCCGGAGCGCGCTCCGAGCAGCCGGCATCGGCGACCGACGACGAGGAAATCTTGGAGGCGCAGTGGTTCGCCGAGCCGCCTGCGGCGCTCCACGACCGCACGCAGGACCTGATCGGATAGTAGCGCTCGCTGAATCTTGCCTACCACCCGGTTCGATCGTCGCTCGGAAATACGATGCCTGGTTGGCGTCCGGGGCGCTCCCCGGCCGCAGGAAGACTGATACGAACGGCGTGGCGACCAGCAGTATGGTCGACGTTGCGGGCACGATCGCGGGACTGTTCGGAACAAACGGGCCGGAGTCGGACGGATCGGCGATGCTCGACGTGGCTCGCGACATCCGGGCGAACCCCCGGACCATCGACTGCCGCGACGGACGCCAACTCGGGTACGCCGACTGCGGCGATCCCGACGGCGACCCGCTGGTGGTCTTCCACGGGTTCCCGAATTCGCGGGTGTTCGGCGCGCTCTTTGACGCGCCGGCACGCGAGCGCGGTCTCCGAATCCTCGCGCCCGAACGCCCTGGCCTGGGCGTCTCGGACCCACTCCCGGATCGAACGGTTGCCGACTGGACCGAGGACGTGGCCGACCTCGCCGACGCGCTCGATCTCGGCTCGTTTCCAGTGCTCGGGGTCTCTGGCGGCGGTCCCTACGCGGCGGCCTGTGCCGCATGTCTCCCGCGGACCGAGCGTGCTGGCATCGTCTGTGGCCTCGCGCCGCTCGAATCGGTCGAGTTCGGCGACCGCCTCCCGTTTTTGATCGCCGAGCACGCCCGCCCGTTGGCGACGCTCTCGCTCTGGTCCGACGGCCTCTCTGTCCGGCGAAACCCCGAGGAGTACCTCGCATCGCGTGCGGAGACGGCCGCCGACGTCGACGAAGAGCACTGGAAGGGCGAGATCGGATGGACGCTGCTGGAGAGCGGCCGTGAGGCAACGGCCCATCACGGCTACGGCCCGCTCGCGAACGAACTCGCCGTGTTCGCTGACGACTGGGGATTCGATCTCGATGCGGTCGACGTGCCGACCTATCTCTGGTACGGCAAAGCCGACCGAATCGTTCCGGTCTCGATGGGGCTTCACTACGCCGATCGGATTCCCACTGCCGAGGCACACGTCTATCCTGACTACGGCCATCTCTCGACCGTCGAGGAGAACGAGGCGGCGATCCTCGACGCGCTCGCCGGAGTGTAGCCCACGTCCTGTCGCTTGATCGCGTCAGTGCTCGACGAACTCGATCAGGACGCCGCCCGTCGATCCCGGGTGGAGGAAGGCCACGCTATGCCCCCACGCGCCCGGCCGCGGTTCGTCGTCGATGAGTTCGACATCGTGTTCGCGCGCCCGATCGAGCGCGGCCACGACGTTGTCGGTTTCGAGCGCGAGATGGTGGATGCCTGGCCCGTTGCGATCGAGATACTTGGCGATCGCACTATCGTCGTCGAGCGGTTCGAGGAGTTCGAAGTAGCCGTTCCCGCAGTCGAGGAAGACGACGCTCATTCCGTCGAACGTCTCTCTGTGGACGATCGGTGCGTCAAGGAGGTCGGTGTACAGTTCCGCGAGCGCGTCGGCGTCGTCGGTGGCGAGGCCGGCATGATCGAACTCCATGTCGGATGCTCGACGCCATGGGCGAAGTCGCTGGCGGTTTAGCGATACGCTTCTCTCGACGCTTGACTCCCACACCGCGCCGGTCGAGGGGAGGTGGTAGTGGGACGTTCCGTACTGGCGTAGCGGTTCCGACCGAAAGCTTGCAAATGAAGGCTGCGAACGTTTCCTTCGGACGGGCGGAACGGTCGGTGTGATACGCTTTTCGACGGTTGCCGGACGAACCGGACATCGACACGATGGAGTGCGTCGATGGCACCGTTGACCGATCCGCTGACGCTCACGATGGGCGGGTACTTCGTCGCGACACTGCTGATCGCGTGGTGGGCGGGTCGCGGCGCAGGGTCGGGGTACGTCGAGTTCACGCTCGCCGGCCGTGATCTCGGGCTACCGGTGTACATGATGACGTACTTCGCGACGTTCGCGGGTGGCGGCCTCACGATGGGGGTCGCCCAGCGCGCGTTCACCGCCGGCATCAGCGCCCAATGGTACGCGATGGCGGAGGGCTTGGCGTGGATGTCGATCACCGTGATCGTCGGCTTCCTCTACGCCTTCGACGTCGTCAGCGTTCCGGAACTCCTGGGTCGGGTCTTCGGCGATCGCACCAAGTACTTCGCTGCGATCTTCACCGTCGTCGGTCAGGTCGCGCTGACGACCGGCCAGACCATCGGGATGGCCTCGATTATCGCGACCGTCACCGACATCCCGCTCGGGGTCGCGTTCTGGGCAAGCGTCGTGGTGTTCATTGCGATCACGCTCTACGGCGGGATGAACTCGGTCGCGTGGGCCGACACCCTCCACGGCGTCCTGATCATCGTCGGGATGTTCGTCGCGATCCCGATTGCGGTCACCAACGCCGGTGGCATCGACGCGATCGCTGCGGGGGTGCCGTCGGGCCACACCAACTGGTTCGGCGTCGGGCTGATCCAGATCGGCTCGTGGTACCTGATGTACCTCACCGTCGCGGGGGCCCAACAGCAGATGCTCCAGCGGACGTGGTCCGCACGGAGCAAGCGCGTCGCAATGGCGGGCACCTTCCTCGCCGGCGCGGTCATCACGGGCTACGGCATCCTCACGGCCACCGCCGGCATGATTGCTACCGCCCAGGGCGCGCAGATCGAGTCGTCGATGGCGTTCGCGTGGACGCTCACCAACACGCTGCCGCCCGTGGTCGCCGGTCTCCTGCTCGCCGCCGCGGTCGGCTCGGTGATGAGCGGGGCAGACTCGTTCCTGCTCGCCGGCGCGACCACGTTCGTCAACGACCTCTACATCCCGCTTCGGGGTGGCCGGGAGGACCTCTCGGAGCGCCATCTCGTCGCGGTGACCCGCGCAACCATCCTTGCGTTCGGTCTGATCGCGGCGGTGATCGCGTTCAGCGGGGTCGAGATCATCGCGATCAATACCCTCGGAATGGGGATCATGTCGGTGCTGTTCGCCGGGATCGTGAGCATGCTCTGGGACGGCACGACCCGCGAGGCAGGGCTTCCGGGGTTCGTCGTGGGCGGGGTCGTGTTCGTGATCTGGGCGTTCGTCCTCGGCGAGCCAGCACTGTTCGGGCAGGGAACCCTGGAATCGGCCGTGCCGGCGACCGCGGCCGCGCTGGTGACCATCCTCGGGCTGAGCTACCTCGGCTACGGCGAGACGTTCGACCTCGACACTGTCCGCGACCGAGCCAGAGCCGAACGCGAACGCGCACGCGAACGACGGGTCACCTACGGCAACGACTGACCCGTCCGCCCGTCAGCCGCGACTGTTTTACCGTGACACGATCCGCTGGCTGCGGTGCTCGCGTGCTTACAGTGCAGCCCCGCCCTGGTGCTCGCCGAACACGTCCCGCATCGTATCACAGATCTCGCCCGTGGTGGCCTCGGCCTTCACTGCGTCGACGAGATACGGCATGAGGTTGTCGTCGCCCTCTGCAGCCTCGTGGAGGTCCGAGAGTGCGTCTTCGGCGGCCGCGTCGTCGCGCTCGTCGCGCACCTGTTGCAGGCGCTCGCGCTGGCGCTGCTGATCCTCCTCGGTAACCTCCTCGATGTCGACTTCCGGCTCCTCGTCGACCTCGTACTCGTTGACGCCCACGATCACGCGCTCACCCTCGTCGATCTCCTGTTGGCGCTCGAAGGCGACATCCTGGACCTCGCGTTGGACCCACTGATCCTCGACGGCCTGCAACATTCCACCTTTCCCGTCGACGGTGTCGAGGATGTCGAACGCCTCCTGTTCGAGTTCGTCGGTGAGGTTCTCAATGTAGTAGCTTCCCGCGAGCGGGTCAATGGTGTCGGCCGCGCCCGACTCGTGGGCGAGAATCTGCTGGGTTCTGAGGGCTGTGCGAACGCTCTCCTCGGTGGGGAGCGCAAGCGCCTCGTCCTTGCCGTTCGTATGAAGGCTCTGAGTTCCGCCGAGGACGGCGGCGAGCGCCTGGTAGGCCACCCGGACGATGTTGTTGTCGATCTGCTGGGCGGTCAGCGTCGAGCCTGCGGTCTGGGTGTGGAACTTGAGCTGTTTCGAGTCGGGATCGTCGGCGTCGAAGCGCTCGTCCATGATCTTCGCCCACATCCGTCTGGCGGCCCGGAACTTCGCGACCTCCTCCAGGATGTTGTTGTACGACGCGAAGAAAAAGGAGAGTTGGGGGGCAAAGTCGTCGACTGCGAGGCCGGCCTCCGTGGCGGCTTCGACGTACTCGATACCGTTGCCGAGGGTGAAGGCGATCTCCTGGGCCGCCGACGAGCCCGCCTCCCGGATGTGATAGCCCGAGATCGAGATGGTGTTGAAACTCGGGACCTCCTCCGCGCAGAACTCGAAGATATCAGTAATAATTCGCATCGAGGGCTCCGGCGGATAGATGTAGGTGTTGCGCGCGACGTACTCCTTCAGGACGTCGTTCTGAATCGTGCCCCGGAGTTCCTCGCGGTCGACGCCCTGGCGATCCCCGACCGCGATGTACATCGCGAGCAGCACGCTCGCGGGCGCGTTGATCGTCATGCTGGTCGAGACCTCGTCCAGGGGGATGCCCTCGAAGACGGTCTCCATGTCGTGGATCGAGTCGATCGCCACGCCGGACTTCCCGACCTCGCCCGCGGCCATCTCGTTGTCCGAATCGTATCCCATCTGTGTCGGGAGATCGAACGCCATCGACAGTCCTGTTTGGCCCTCGTCGATCAGATACTGGAAGCGCTCGTTGGTCTCGCGGGCGGTGCCCATCCCGGCGTACTGGCGCATCGTCCAGAGTCGCCCACGGTACATCGTGGGATACACCCCCCGAGTGTAGGGCTCCTCGCCAGGAAAGCCGACGTCCTCGCGATAGTCGCGCTCGCCCACGTCGTCGGGGGTGTAGAGTCGATCGATCTCGTGGCCCGCGGTGTCGGTCTCGAAGGTGTCCTTGCGCTCGCCGAACCGATCGAGGACGGGATCGAGGGTTTCTGCCTCCCAGTCCTCTTTGGCCGACCGGATGTCGGCGAGGTCGTCGGGGTCGAACATACCCCTTCGTAGGATCGACGCGACTTTAATCGTTGTTCGTCGGGACCGTAGTCGTCCCCGATCGCCTCGCCGACGGTAAAACCGTGAGCCACACCCTCCCCAACCGATTCGCTCGGTCGCTTCGCTTCCTCGCTCATCCACCGTCAGAGCGAAGTCGTTCGGGAGAGCGAAGCTCTCCCGTGATGACGGAAGACGCGGAGCGTCTTCCAAACCACTTCAACGAGCCTGCGCTCGCTTCGCTCACGCAGACCTCGCGCGTTCTGCGCGCCGTCGGCGCGCATTCATCGCGTGCCAACCGCTACACCGGAGATCGTGACTGGAATGACCCGCTACTCGTCCTCCTGCTCCGTCGCCGTCTCCACGTCGAAGTCCGCCGGTGTGGCCGCCGTGACGGCGGGGAGCCGCCGAAGTCGCGGACGCAGGAGAACGTAGATGGCCGTGAAGCCGAAGCCGCCCGCGGTCAGCGCCATCGTCGGCGTCGTTCCCAGCACCTCGGCGACCGCACCACCGACGAGCGATCCCAGCGGGAGCGTCGCCCCGGAAGCGGTGCCTTTCGTCGCCGAAACCCGCCCGAGCAGGTCAGTCGGGAACACCCGCTGGTTCAGCGTCGAACTGAGCACGCTCGAAGCGCCGACGGGAACCCATGCGAGCCCGAACAGGACGACGGTGAGCGCCAGCGACGACACAAGAACGGCCGCAAGCCAGCAGCAAGCACCCAGCCCGTGGACGAGAAGCATCCTGCCGTAGGGAACGGTCTCGAACCAGGGGCCGATGAACGAGCCGACGAGCCGGCCGATCCCGAGCGCGCCCAGCAGCAGGCCGTAGACGGCGGGGCCGCCGAGGCCGTCGCCGAACGCCGGCAGTATCGCCAGCGCGACGCCGGTCGTGAAGTTCGCCACCGCGGTCGTCAGTATCAGTTCGACGAACACCGTCCCACGGAGCACCCTGACGCCGTCCCGGAGGTCCGAGACGTACGAGCGGAGCACCGAACGAACAGTTGCAGGGGCCTGTTCGTTCCTCGGTTCCGTGCGCTCGTCGGTCCCCGTCGCAGTGCCGATCTTGATCCCGGCGAACAGCAGCGCGGCGACGGCGAACGTGGCCGAGTCGACGAGAAACAGGGTCGTCGGGCCGAACACGGCGACGAAGCCGCCGCCGAGTGCGTCGAACACCATATCCAGCCCGAGCGTCACGATCGAGAGCGCCGCGTTCGCACCGGGAAGACGCTCGTCGTCGACGATGCGGGGCAACAGTGCGGTCTCCATCGGAGCCATCAATAGCGACGCGAGCATCAACACCGGTGCGACGGCGAACAGGGCACCAACATGGAGGTGGCCCGTCGCCGCCGCCAGCGGCAGAGCCAGCACGACGGTGCCCTGGATCACCTGTGAGCCGACGAGGACGCGTTCGAGCGCCAGGCGGTCGACGAGCGGTCCGGCGAACACCTGCAACAGCCACGGCAGTAGTAATATGGCGTTCAGCGCGCCGGTGACCAGCGTCGAGCCGCTCAGCTCGAAGGCCAGCCAGAGCATCGCCACCGTGTAGAGGCTGTCCCCGGCGTTCGTGACGAACTGCCCGGCGAAAAAGCGCCGGAAGTCGGTGTTGCGCCACAGCATCCGGTCGAGGGCGCTCATCGGCGACCACCCCCGAGAGACGTCGGCACGGCTTCGGACGACGCCGGTAGCGCGGGCGAGCGGCTCCCACGCCAGCGGCTCGGGTATCGGCGCGGGCGGTTCGGTCGTGTTTCGAGAGTCGGTGCGTGGTCGTACGAGCGCCGGCACTGAGCCGGCGACTCGGTGGATATCGGCATATGCGTGCGTGGTCGAGAGGAAATGCAGCTACCGTGACGGTAGCGAAACGGACCCGAGTGCTGCGGCTATCGGGCCCGTCAGGCTGCGGGAGGCGAGAGAGGATCGAACACCGGACGAACCGTGGGCCGGCGAGTCATAGAGCGAGTCTTCCGGACGATTCACACGATCGGGTAAAAGCGTACTGATTCCACGTGAACGGGGACTGCTGCTGCCTGCGCCCACGATCCCGTCGGGCCCTCTGAAATGTCTACCGCGGTGGCTCCTCCCCGAGAACCAAAACGGACGACGATCAGCGACGCAGCCCTCTCACTCGACGACGATTCGCTCCTCAATCGGGTCGACGACCGCTCGGCCGCCGATCGGGAGCGGAACGGTCGGATTGGTGTGGCCGAAATCGAGATCGAACACCACAGGGATATCGGGGTTGTACCGTTCCAGTTGGCCGGCGATCGCTTCGCGCTGGCGGTCGCGGTACGCGGCGCGCTCCTCGTCGTCGGGCTCTTCGAGATGGCTTCTCGTAGCTGGTCGTCCGACGAGCACCGCGTCGAACCGATCGAGGAGACCGCGCTCGCCCATGCACATCAGGGTCCACTTCACGCGATCGGCGCTCGGCATGTCTTCGGCTGTCTCGATCGCGAGCACACAGCCGTCGAGCGCGTCGGGATCGGGCAGATAGCGCTCGGTCATCAGGTGCCACTCGACGATCGCGAGACAGCCGCCCCAGATTCGACCGTCGGCACGCTCCTCGCCGCCCCGCCACATCCAGCCTGGGTTCGGCTCGTACTCCGGTTCGTGGTCCGCGTACGCGTCGTTGCCCCAGTCGATCACGTCGTCAGTCCACTCGGAGGCGGGTTCGATCTCGCCGAGTGACCCCTCGAAGAAGGCCCGGCGGAGGGAGCGCTCGGTGAACTCGTGGAGGTGTCCGGACGTCGCGATCTGGTTCATCAACTGACCGCCGTTGTACGAGACGATCCCCAGGTTCCAGAGATAGAGCTGGAGATTGGTGTTGTCGCTCATCCCGTAGAATCTAGTGGGGTTCTCGCGGAGCACGTCGGGGTCGAGATGGGGAAGCACCCGAAGTTGATCGTCACCACCGATGGTCGCCACGATCCCCCGAACGTTGGGATCGCGGAAGGCGTCGTGAACGTCGCGAGCGCGCTCCTCGGGGTGAGCTTCGAGATGCTCGTTTCCCTTCTCGGCGGTCGGGTAGACGACAGGTTCGAGATCGAACGTCTCACGGAGGCGTTCGACGCCGAGATCGAGGACGTGTGGCGCGTCCGCCGCGCCCCCGCTGGAGGGTGCAACGATTGCGACGCTGTCGCCGGAACCGAGCGCGGGCGGCACGACGAACTCGGGGGGCATGGTCGCGTCTCGACGGTCGGGTCAAAAAGCGCTCCGGCCGTTCACCCGGTATCGTACTTGTAGGTCGCGTTCTCGCTGTCGATCCCGAAGTCCTCGGGGCTCTCCTCGACCGCGGGCTCGTCGTCCCCTGTTCCGTCTTCGGCTGCGTGTTTGAACCGCTCGCGCAGCTGGGACGGCATGGAGAACGCCTCGATCTCGACCCGCGTCGGGACGGCTTCGGGAACGCTGCCCTCACGTTTGACGTCGAGTCGTTCGGCGAGCTTGTCCGGGAGGTCGTCGGTTGCGACCCGCTCGAAGCCGAACTGTTCGAGGTACTGGGCTTCGTCGGTCAGCGAGTACACAGTAGTGAATCCCTCGTCGCCGGCACGGTCGACGAGCCGCTCGACGACATGCGCGCCGACGCCTTGGCCGCGCCACCCTTCGAGAACGCCGATCCCGGTGAGTTCGCAGAACTCCTCATCGTCGGTTCGGTGGACACGGAGCCGGCCGAACCCCGCTTTCTTGTTGCCGGCCTCGTCGACGGCGATGACGTAGTCCCGGGAGCGGAAGGCGGCGTCGTCGAGACTCATCGCTTCGATATGGTCCAGAAGCCAGACTTCCTCACGGTTTCTCGCGTTCCGGACGTACATACGTTCGGTTGGGTCGCCGGCCAGTAAAAGGGTTTCCGGGTATCGAGAACGAAAGACGATGGGGAAACTCCTTTCATGTCGTGCGGTGTCCCCTCCGGTATGGAGTCCCTGGGCGAGTTCGACGAGGTGGTTCACGAACCGACCGAGGAGTTCGTCGAATCCACGAACGTCCACGCGTTCATGCAGGAGCACGGGATCGACGACTACGACGAGCTGATCGCACGGACCTGCGGCGATACCGGGGTCGACGAGTCGGGCGTCGACTGGTTCTGGGACGAACTCGTCGACTATCTCGGTATCGAGTTCTTCGAGGAGTATGATACCATCCGCGACGACAGCGAGGGGCCGCAGTTCACCGATTGGTATCCCGGCGGCACGATCAACATCGCCCACAACACTCTCGATCGGTACGCCGACGGCGACACCGCCGACGACGTGGCCTGTGTCTGGGAGGGCGAACCCGGGACAGTTCGGGAGGTGACGTTCGCCGACCTCCACGACCAGGCGAACCGGGTGGCGAACTGTCTCGAAGAACACGGGGTCGAGACGGGCGACACCGTCGGACTCTACATGCCGATGGTGCCCGAGGTCATCGCCATTCTCTACGGCTGTTTCAAGATCGGCGCGATCGCGGTGCCGATCTTCTCGGGGTTCGGCGTCGATGCGACCGCCACCAGGATCGAGGACGCCGAGCCCACAGTGCTGTTCACCGGCGACGGGTTCTACCGCCGCGGCGACGAGGTCCGGCTGAAGGGGGCCGCCGACGAGGCGATCACGGAGGCCGGTCACGTCGAACACACCGTCGTCTACGACCGGCTGGGGCTGACGCCTGGCGAGGACGGTGGAGATGACGGCGATGCGGACGAGGTTCCGTGGGACGACGCGCGCGACGAGCGCTGGAACGAGGCGGTTGGTGAGCAGCCGAGCGAGTACGAGACGAAAGAACTCGACGCGTCCCAGGAGTCGATGCTGCTCTACTCGTCGGGGACCACTGGCAAACCGAAGGGGATCGTCCACACCCACGCCGGGGTTCTGATGCAGTGTGCGAAGGAGATCCACTTCGGGTTCGATCAGAAACCAGACGACAACTTCTTCTGGGTCTCCGATATCGGCTGGATGATGGGGCCGTGGACGCTGATTGGCAACCACGCCTTCGGTGGGAGTGTGGTGATGTACGAGGGCGCGCCAGACCACCCCGAACCCGATCGATTCTGGGCGATGATCGACCGCCACGACGTCACCCAGTTCGGCATCTCGCCGACCGCGATCCGCGCGCTCAGAAAGCAGGGTGATGAATGGATCGAGGGGCACGACCTGTCGAGCCTCCGGCTTCTGGGATCGACCGGCGAGCCGTGGGACCCCGAGTCGTGGCTCTGGTTCTACGAGAACGTCGGCGGTGGCGACACGCCGATCATCAACATCTCCGGCGGGACGGAGATCTGCGGGTGTTTCCTGATGCCGATGCCGATCCAGTCGCTGAAACCCTGCACGCTCGGCGGTCCGGGGCTCGGGATGAACATCGATATCGTGGATTCAGGGGGTGAATCGGTGGCCGACGCACACGAGAGAGGATTCCTCGTTGCGCGCGACTCGTGTCCCTCGATGACCAAATCGCTCTGGAGCGGCGACGAGCGCTATCTCGAAGAGTACTGGTCGAGCTTCGAGGACCCGCCGCTGTGGGACCACGGCGACTGGGCGCAGAAGGACGAAGATGGATTGTGGTTCCTCCACGGCCGGGCCGACGACGCGCTGAACGTCGCCGGGCGGAAAGTCGGTCCCGCCGAGGTCGAGGGCGCGATCATCGAACACGACGACACGAACCAGGCCGCCGCGGTCGGCGTCCCGGACGACACTACTGGTACTGCGGTCGTGGCGTACGTCGTGCTCGAAGATCACGCCAAGGCATCGGACGCACTCCGCGAGGAACTCCGTGAGCAGGTGGGTGCGGAGCTCGGCAAGCCGTTCAAACCTCGCGAGGTGCTTTTTGTGGATGAACTCCCGAAGACCCAGTCGGGGAAGATCATCCGGCGGGCGATCGCGTCGATCTATCAGGGCGAGGAGCTCGGCGACATGGACTCGATCGAGAACCCTGACGCGCTCGACGCCATCGAGCAGGCGCGATAAACTCTCCCGCTTTCCCCGCAACCCGTCTTCACGCCTTCTCGCATCCTCGCCCGTTTACTCGCCGTTCCCGCGCCATTCCTCACGGAGCAGGCCGTACTGGATCGTATCGCGGTACGCGCCGTCGATGAATCGATCCTTCCGGATGCGACCCTCTTCGGTGAAGCCGAGCGACTCCAACAGACCACGGGAGGCATCGTTGAAATCGAAGGCGATCGCTCCCACGGCGGGGTGGTCGTACGTCCGGAAGACGTAGTCGATGACGAGTGCGACGGATTCCCTGCCGTAGCCCTCGCCGTGGATCTCGGGGACGAGCCAGTAGCCGAGTTCCGGGCGTCGCCAGTCGGCGTCAGCCACGCTCACGACGCCGATCCGCTCCACGTCGTCCTCGTCCGGTTGGCCGGGACCGGCGTCGTCGCCATCGAGACAGACGAGAAACTGGTCGGTGTCATCGTCTTCGGTCGGTAGATCGATCTGCTCTTGATTTCTGAGCGGCGTGCCGAGCGGGTAGCGGATCTCCGGGTTGGCGGAACCGCGCTGGACGAACGGGAGGTCCTCTGATTCGAGGGTTCGAAGCGTGACGCGCTCGCCGCTCGTGATTCGTGGGCCGGGCATGACTCGACAGCGATCGCACAGCGTATAGCACTTTTCGGTGGCTGCTCGTCGACTCGGGTCGGCCGTCGAGATCAGCGGATCGCGGTTGGATCGACGATGGTTCCCTCGGGCGCACTCTCTGTCGCGATCGCGACGTCGCCGACGGTCCCAGCAGCCGGAAATACGACTGTCGCACCCGTAAGCAGCGGTGCGACGATACCGGCCGCGACGGTCTCTGGGTGGGTGAGTGACGCACGCACCACCACTGCGTCACCGGCCGTCAGTCCTGCTCGTTCGACGACGCGCCCGGCTGTATCGAGGAGTTCGGCGTGAGAAACCGACGACCCGTCGGCGGCGAGTACTGGATCGTCGGCCACGACCTCCGTCGGTGCGAGCGTCGGGTTCTCGCTCCAGACGTCGCGCTCGAAGTGTGCCGCTCCGGGATCGTCGGGCGAATCGCCGTAAGCGACGCGCGTGCCGCCGGGTGGGAGTTCGAAGTCGTCGATCGCGTCTGTCGGCGCGACGACCGCACGAGCGTCGATCGATGTGGGCGGATCGAACCGCGCGACGCCGCCGAGCGACGCCGTTCCGAGGAAGGCGAGCACTGCCGCGGCCTGCCGTCCGGCGATCCCGACGGTTCGCCCGCGGCGAACCCCGAGATGGCTGAGGAAGTTCCCGGTCTTCCACGCGTTCGTGAGGAGTCGGTGGTAGTCGTATTCCTCCTCCGGATCGCCCGCCACGCGGAGGGCCGGGTTGTCACTCCGACGGTCGCGTGCGAGCAGCCCGCGCAGCGTGTCCATGCCCGTGATTCGGCTGCGTGGCCCAAAACCCCGCCGGCTGCGGCGGCGGTGCTGTGCGGAGTGACTGCGGGTGACACTATGGATTTACCGTGAGCGAAACGAGCGTGAACCGCGAAGTAATAATCTACTGATCGATGATCTCGCCCACCGCGAAGTTGGATTTCACTTCGGTGACTTCGACCTTGACACGCTCGCCGATCTCCGCCCCGGGGACGATGATGACGTAGCCTCGTTCGACGCGCGCGATCCCGTCGCCCTGCTTGCCGATGTCCTCGACCTCGACGTAGCGCATCTCGCCGATGTCGACTGGCGGCTGGGGCTCCGAGGACGGACGACTTGATGCCGAGTGTGACTCGTTCGATCCCGCACTACTCGACTCGGCGTCGGTGCGCTCGCGCGAGACGAGCGCCACGCGGTACACCTCGCCCGCCTCGACGGAGCCGGTGTCGATCTCGCGGCGCGGCACCTCGACGGTGTAGGTGTCGTCGTCTTCCGCAGTGACCTCGGCGTTGAACAGACACAAGAGCTTGTCAGAGATTTCCATCGGTAGGCCTCCGTTTGCGCCCGTTGGTGGCGAGCGGTAAAGAACTACCGCACGAACGACCGTCCCGGCCGCCACCGATCGCGGTCGATCGCGACCATCGACTTCCGTCGATCGAATCGCCCGATAATCGATTACCTCGCTGTACCACTCCTGCTCACGAGCGCCCCGACCAGGCTGGTCGTGGCCGTCCAGCGGAGCCAACACGCGACGAAAATCGGCCGACAGCGGTCGAATTACCCTGGTGTACCAAATCCGCTTTAGGGAGACGTGCCGTTCGTCCATTCATGGCAGCCAGCAGCGCGACGCCCGACCTCAGTCGAAAACAGCACCGGATCCTCGAGTACCTCCGCGAGAACGCCGGCACCCGGACGTACTTCAAATCTCGGCTGATCGGCGAGGAGCTCGACCTCTCGGCGAAGGAGGTCGGCACGAACATGACTGCCATCCAGAACGGCGAGTGTTCGCTCTCGGTCGAGAAGTGGGGGTACTCCTCGTCGACGACGTGGAAGGTCACCGCCTGAAAGCCCTCGGAACTGCGCGGGCCGATGGCCCGCGCATCCGGCCTCACTGCGTTCGGCCGGACGCCTGGCGGCGGTTCCTCGCCCTTTTCATGTCCACCAGGACAGCATTGCGCGACCCGCGCTGTCGCGCGGGCACGCGCTGAGGCCCTGCCCTTCCCCATGTTCGCGCGCCCGACGCTATCGCGCCGGTCCGCGCTCACGGCCACCGCACCGCCTCCGCTCCCCGCCTGCACAACTCTGCACCGCCCCGCAATCGCTACCGCCCCGCTACCGTACTGCCCCGCAACCGCCACCCCGATTGGCCGTCTCCACCGTGCGATCGCACGACTGGAGACGAACGGGCACACAAGTTTGATACCTCCGGCCGGAATCGACTCGTAGTATGCCCGGACCCGCATTCCTCGACGGCGATCACATCACACTTCGGACAATCGAAGAGGAGGACCTCGAATTCCTCCAGCGCATCATCAACGATCCCGAGGTCTGGCGCTCGCTCGGCGCGGTGACACCGGCGAACGCCGAACAGGAGCGCGAGTGGTTCGAGGGGATGACCGAGAGCGACGACATCTCGCTGCTCATCTGCGACGACGAGGAACCGGTCGGGACCATCGGTCTCAACGACATCAACGAGACCTGGGGCCACGCCGAGGTGGGCTACTGGGTGACGCCCGACGCGTGGGGCGAGGGCTACGCGACCGCGGCCACCGAACTTCTCGTCGGCTACGCGTTCGACCAGCGCCGGCTCAACAAGCTCGTCGCCAACGCCTTCGACTTCAACGCGGGTTCGCGACGCGTCCTTGAAAAGGTCGGATTCGTCGAAGAGGGCGTCCGCCGGGAGGAAGCGTTCGTGAACGGTGAGTTCGTCGACATTCACCGATACGGGCTGTTGGCCCGCGAATGGCGAGCGGACGATTGACAAGCTCGCACGGATCAGCGCACAAACGGCGTGATGTGGCTCCGATTTCACCGATCAGCCCAGTCGCGTCTCTAACTCGTGAAACGACTCGCCGCCCACCGGCCGATCGAACGCCGGTGTGGACGGCTGGTGGCGCTTGTGCCGTGTCGCGACGTGCATCTCGGCGTATTCGGCGACGGTTTCGGTGCTGATACCCAACTCGTCCGCGGTCCCCGCAATGCTCAGGTTCTCGTCGACGAGTTTGTGGAGGATGATGTCGAGCAGTCCGTAGGGTGCACCGAGATCGGTCTCGTCGGTCTGACCGACCCAGAGGTCGGCCGTCGCGGGTTTCTCGATGATCCGTGGCGGAACGTCGACGGCCGCGGCGAGCGCCCGGATTTCGGTTTTGTACAGACCGGCGAGCGGTCGGAGATCGGCAGCTCCATCGCCGTACT